>NZ_JBSXNR010000057.1:0-100988 GCF_056857735.1 Flagellimonas sp. L-11 | reverse complement strand
TGGCCATGGCGACGGGGCCCACCCCTTTCCATTCCGAACAGGGAAGTTAAGCCCGTTTGCGCCGATGGTACTGCCACACCAGGTGGGAGAGTAGGTCGCCGCCTTCTTTGAAGCCCCTCACGTAAGTGGGGGGCTTTTTTTATGCTCCGTTTTTGAGGTATATTTATACGCACAAAATATAGCATCCCATTGAGTACCCAATCCAATCTTGTTCTACTAGAAGAAAAATTGAATGCCTATTCCCATGCATTGGGCATTGTATTGGCGGGTATAGGAGGACTGCTTCTTTTTAAGAATGATTTGGAGAGTATCCCTTTTATGAAGGGAAGCATTATTGCCTATACTTCATCCTTGCTCTTATTGTTCACAGCATCAACAATCTACCATGCAGTGCAAAACCCTAAATTGAAAAGACGACTCAGGGTTTTAGATCATATCAGTATTTATTATTTGATTGCCGGGACATATACCCCGGTATGTTTGTCGGTACTTTTACCATCAAAGGGTTGGTTATTGTTTTACTTAGTGTGGGGAATAGCTCTTTTCGGCACCATACTCAAGATATTCTTCACCGGTAAGTTTGAAGCCTTTTCACTGGTGCTTTATGGGGTAATGGGATGGCTTATTGTGATTGATTTACCTTACCTACTGGAGCATATGTCCTCATCTGGATTGATTTACCTTACCGCAGGTGGAGCTTTTTATACTATTGGGATAGTTTTCTATTCCGTAAAAAAAATACCATACAATCATTTGATATGGCATTTTTTTGTGCTTGGTGGAGCATTGAATCATTGGTTGCTAATAGAATCCTTGAGCTAAGTCATCTTTACTTAATCTATTAACAAGGTTGTTTTGCATCCAATAATAGACTTACACCAAATAAGCAGTCCCGATTCCCAAAATAATTACCACTAATTTTCGTAAGTTAAAGGCATGGCCTTGGGCACTTTCAAACAAAATAATGGTAGATATGTGGAAGAACACCCCAATAGCTAAGGAGGTTAGTAAATGACCATAATTATCCATCCAAACGGATGTGGAAATATAGCTGCCCAAAGGCGTCATCAAAGAAAATGCAGTAATAAATAATAGGGATGTGACAAGTTTCATCTTTGAATTAATCAAAAAGATGCTCAAGATAATGGCTATTGGAATTTTGTGGATGATGATGCCGTACAAAATGGAATCGTTTCCATGAATGGGCACACCTTCGACCAGAGCATGGATGGAAAGACTCAAAAATAACAAAGTGGGAAATTTGTTTTCTTTTAGTTGGACGTGCATGTGCCCGTGTTCAGCTCCTTTGGAGAAAAACTCCAAGAATATCTGCAAAAGTATCCCTCCCAAAATGTACAGGGCAATTATTTTTGGGTCATGGCTATTATAAACATCGGGCAACAGCTCAAAAAAAGTTAATGACAACAGAAATGATCCACTAAAAGCCAACAAGAGCTTAATATTGTTGTTGTTCTTTGGTTTTGTGAACCAAACAAATCCAAAACCGGCCCAAACGGCCAAGATGGGTATTATATAAATAATAGCGGAAGGAAAATCCATAGGTGGAATTAAAGGAGCAAAAATAGCCTATTTTTGCAGAAAGTTTTTAAGATAGTATGGCAGGAAATTTTAAGATGATGGCCAAAACCCTTTATGGATTCGAACCTATTTTGGCGAAGGAGCTCCGTAATTTGGGAGCTGGCCACGTGGAAGAGGGAGTCCGTAATGTAACTTTTGAGGGAGATACAGGTTTTATGTACAAGGCAAATCTTTGCCTTAGAACGGCCTTAAAGGTGTTTAAACCCATAAAAACGTTTCGGGTTTTTAATGAAAAGGACCTTTACAGGCATATTTATGATCTGGATTGGCCCGAAATTTTTGATGTAGGAAAGACTTTTGCCATTGACAGTATTGCCAATACAGAGGTTTTTGACAACTCCATGTTCGTGTCCCTAAAGACCAAGGATGCCATCGTGGACAAGTTTAGGGCAGTGGTTCGAGAACGCCCCAATGTAAAGACCCAAGATCCTGATGTAAAAATAAACATACACATTTATAATAATACCTGTACGGTATCATTGGATAGTTCTGGGAACTCCCTTCATCAAAGGGGTTACCGTATGTTGACCAATATTGCACCCATCAACGAAGTATTGGCAGCTGGTCTGTTGCTTAAAAGTGGGTGGGATGGGCAATCGGATTTCTTTGACCCCATGTGCGGTAGTGGAACTTTTCTGATTGAAGCTGCCATGATAGCGTGTAATATTCCAGCTAACATCAACAGGGAGTCTTATGCATTTATGCATTGGAACGATTATGATGCTGAGCTGCACACTAAAATAGTGGATGCGAGTTTAAAAAAGGTGCGAGAGTTCCATCATAAGATTATTGGTTACGATAAAGCCCCATCTGCGGTAAGAAAAACACAAGAAAATGTGGACCACGCCAATTTGTCGGATTACATTACCGTGGAGCGAAAGGATTTTTTTAGAGTGGACAAACCAGTTGATGGTAAATTACACATGTTGTTCAATCCACCGTATGGAGAGCGATTGCCCATTGATATGGAAATTTTCTATGGCAAAATGGGGGACACCTTTAAAAAGATTTATCCAGGTACGGATATCTGGTTGATTACTTCCAACTTGGAGGCGCTAAAGCACATAGGCCTTAAAACTTCCAAAAAAATAAAGACCTTTAATGGTAAACTGGAAGCAAGACTGGTAAAGTATGAAATTTATGAAGGAAGCAAAAAGGCAAAAAAACAGAGTTAAGGTCAGCTACCTGTACTTTAAAAAGATGAGGAATGGGAGTGTTAGCTCAACTCTGTCTGCCTTTCCTTCCGGGGGTACCCCCGGAAGGAAAAATTTTAGCCGTTTGTTTTATTGGTTGCTAAATCCAACTCCAGTCGGCCTTCAAATTTAATGGCTAATTGTTGTACTACCAAGCCCCAGTTCTGCAGTGGAGAGTTCCATTTCTTTTCTATTCTTTGGGTTGCCAGGTAAACCAGCTTCAATAGCGCCATATCATTGGTAAAAGCCCCTTTGGTCTTGGTTACTTTTCGTACCTGGCGGTGAAAGCCCTCTACGGCGTTTGTGGTGTATATTAGCTTTCTAATGGGAGCAGTGTATTCAAAATAGGCACTCAACTGTTCCCAGTTATCGTTCCAGGAACGGATCACTATGGGATATTTCTTGCCCCATTTTTCTTCCAGATCCAGTAAAGCCGATTCAGCCTGATCCTTGGTATCCGCCTTGTATACCAATTTAAGATCTTTCATAAAATCCTTTTGATCCTTACTGGCAACGTACTTCATGCTATTGCGGATTTGGTGAACAATACACAGCTGAATATCTGTTTTGGGATAAACGGAATGAATAGCCTCACTAAAACCTGTGAGATTATCTGTACAGGCAATCAGGATGTCTTTTAACCCGCGGTTGTGTAAATGGGTCAAGACCTGAAGCCAGAAGTTGGCCCCTTCACTCTCGGAGATATACATCCCCAGGACTTCCTTTTTCCCAGCTTTATTTATTCCTAAAATATTGTACAGTGCCTTATGTCTTACTTTCCCTTCTTCCCGTACCTTGAAGTGCATCGCATCAAGCCATAGGATGCAATATACCGGCTCCAAGGGTCGGTCTTGCCATTCCTTTACTTTAGGAATAATACGGTCGGTAATATCACTTAAGACGTGGGTGGATATTTTAGAATCATACATCTCTTCTATATGAGCGGAGATATCACGAAGACTATTGCCCAGCCCATACATCCCTATGATCTGCTTTTCCAGGTTATCGGCCAGGATACGCTGACGCTTCTCCACGATCTGGGGCTCAAAGGTGCTGTCACGATCCTGAGGGGTGTTGATGGTGACATCCCCGTGGTTGCTCTTAAGGGTCTTTTTACCTTTGCCATTACGCTTGTTACCAGCTTGAAAGCCTTTCTCTTCATCCGAAAGATGGGAGGACATCTCTGCTTCCAAGGCCTCTTCCATAAACTCTTTAAGCATCGGAGCAAAAGCTCCATCCTTGCCCGTTAGGGATTCTCCTGATAAAAATTGTTTTAATGCTTTTTCCTTTAATTCTTTAATCTCTTCTTGTGTCATAATCTAGTCTAAAAAATTTATTATAATTTTCAAAGTCTAGACAGACTTGAGATTACACCCTCTGAGGAATCGTATAAAAATAGATTTGGCTTAGTGCAAAAGAATTGTTTAGATTTGGTGATGTGTTTATAACACGACTAACTAACTCAACCAAATTTTATAAAAGGAGTCCAATGTGGCTCCTTTTATTTTTCGTACCATACTCGAGTTTCTTCTTTTAAGTCCTTGCCATTTATTGGTATTGTCCAGATTTTCGCTATCCAACACCATCAATAGGGGCAGTCATCAAACTATTGGTTGTTTTCAGGTTCCTCCTTGCTCTTTTTGGACTTTTTGTAAAGTGGGATAAAGTAAGAGATGGAATAGTTGTAGTTCACACCAAAATTGCTCCCTTCTGTAACTTTGTTAAATCCGGGAATCCAAAGGTTGGGAAACGCTTCATCTTCTGTATTGGTGATCAAAAAGCCCAATCGGGCACTCATGCCCACAAAAATATTGGCAAACAGCTCTACTTTTGCACCCACAACAAATTCCAGCCAAGAGGCAGATAATCCGCTAAATTCACGGTTGGGGTTTTCGCCGGGCAAAAACTCTTTATTAAAGAAACGGTTTGTTTCGTAAAGGCTGTAATCGTTCAAGGTGTGGTTAAAACTTGCCACCGCATAACGCCCCCCAATGGTAATGGCATTGTTCATTCCATACCAATTTCGGTAGGTATTCATATCCACACCTGCTTTAATATAGCTTCCCGAGGTTTCGTAATCGTATAAAAGGGTGTTGTTCAAACTTTCGTTCTGCCTCTTGGTTTCGTTCCCTAATTCGGCGGCCAAATACAATTTATGGGTAAGTCGGTAGTCGCCCACCAATTCTAGCCCAGTGTAATCTTCATCCATAAAGGAAAGTACCAATTTGCTAATGTCTGCACCTACGCGAAGCCCATACTGATCTTTATATTCAATTGTATCCTTTTGTTGAAGGTCGATAGGTTCACTTTGTGCTTGCACCAAAATTGGCAGCAGGCCAATAAAAATGCTAATGAAATATTTTGACATGGATGTTATCGGTGTTTTCTACGTTAGGTTGAACGACCTTAATATCTTGGATCCAATTCTCGGCACTTTCCGGTACGGCAACGGTGATGTTGTTATAATTGAATACAAACCCGCAGGCCCTTGAGATAAAAGCTTCACCAAGGTCGTAAGAAATGGTTAAGGTGTCAATATTTCCAATTTCCTGTTCCGTTTCATCATCATCCCGTGAACCAGAAATAATCTGGTACATGGTACTTGTTGCACTGCTCCTTAAGGGAACCATCAATGAATCTGGCGAATTTGCTCTGTCACTAAAAGAATCATTGGTCAAAATACTGTCTATATCCAAACTTTTGATTCGTATCGATGAAACTCTTTTTACTGCAGTGGTATCATCAATGTTAAAAAAACCAATGACCATCAGTGGTGTGTCACCCTCAACGCAGATATCATCCTTTTCACAGGATGAAACAAAATAGAGCATTGATGCAATAAGTAGGATGGGGATTATTTTCTTCATTCCGGTTAGCTGTGGATTTTAATTCAAAAACTACACCCGTTTTTCCAAAAGTACAACATTTTCAACGTGGTGTGTCTGCGGGAACATATCTACGGGTTGCACCTTGGTGACTTTGTATTTTTCTTTCATAAGAGCCAAATCCCTGGCTTGGGTTGCGCTGTTACAGCTTACGTACACAATTTTAGGTGAGGCTACTTGCAAGAGTTGTTCCACCACCTGTTTGTGCATGCCGTCCCGTGGAGGATCGGTTATGATCACGTCGGGCTTACCGTGTTCTGAAATAAAGCTATCGTTGAACACATTTTTCATATCGCCGACAAAGAATTCAGCGTTGGAAATGTTGTTGTGAAGCGCATTGGCCTTGGCATCTTCAATGGCCTCGGGTACGGACTCCACACCAATAACCTTTTTTGCATTTTTAGATATAAATTGGGCTATGGTCCCCGTTCCAGTATATAAATCGTATACCAATTCGTCTCCGGTGAGTCCAGCAAAATTCCTTGCTACTTTATAGAGCTCATGGGCCTGTTCCGAATTGGTTTGATAAAATGATTTTGCATTGATCTTGAACTGAAGCCCTTCCATTTCCTCAAAAATATGGTCACGGCCTGCAAAACAAATTACTTCCTGATCGTAAATCGTATCGTTTCCTTTGGAATTGATGACGTAGAGCAAGGCAGTTATCTCCGGGAATGTTTCCTTTAAATGATTTAGGAGCAGTTCGCGATGCTGTGTATTTTCTTCGAAAAATTGTACGAGCACCATAATTTCCCCGGTTGATGACGTTCGCATCATCAACGTTCTTAAAAGTCCTTCCTGTCTTCTGGGGTTGAAAAAGGTGAGGCCATTTTTATTGGCAAAATTTTTCACCTCTAACCGTATGGCATTGGAAGGGTCTTGCTGTAAATGGCACTTTTTAATATCCAAAATCTTGTCCCACATGCCAGGAATATGGAATCCCAATGCATTTCTGTCCTCAATTTCGATATCGGAGTTGATTTCCTCTTGGGTCAACCATCGGCTATCGGAAAACGAGAACTCCATCTTGTTCCTGTAAAAGTACTGCTCTTTAGAACCTAGAATGGGGGTTATTTCCGGAAGATCGAGATGACCAATGCGCTTAAGGTTGTTCTCGACCTCTTTTTGCTTAAAATAGAGCTGATGCTCATACCCCATGTGCTGCCATTTGCAGCCGCCACATACACCAAAATGCTCGCAAACAGGTTCGGTTCTTTTATCGGAAAGGGTGTGGAAGTTGGTGGCAACCCCTTCAAAATAGGCTTTTCGTTTTTTGGTGGTCGTTACATCCACCACATCTCCGGGAACGGCATTGGTAAGGAAAATTACACGTCCGTCAGGGGCCTTGCCCACGGATTTTCCCTTTGCACCGGCATCGACAACCTCTACGTTTTCAAACGTTTTTCTCCTTTTGTTTTTACGCATGCCGCAAAAGTAAGTTCTTTTTGGTATTTCACAGAACGCAGCTTCTTAAATTGCATCTAAACTTTCGGTGGTTCAATCGGGAATCACATTCTGAAAAATTACATTTTCACCGATTAATTTGTAATTTGCGGGCACTCCAAGGGATGATTTCTCTCCCACGCTGCTTTTTCGAAACTTCGAAAGAATAAAGGTACAGTAGGAATGGTTATTTTATCAATTTTAATCATTTAATGAAATGGCTGTTTTAGATCATTTAACATCGCAGCAAGCGATAGAGTTGGAAAACAAGTACGGAGCACACAATTACCACCCACTTCCTGTGGTCTTGAGCAAGGGTGAAGGGGTTTATGTGTGGGATGTGGAAGGAAAAAAGTATTATGATTTCCTCTCCGCATATTCTGCCGTAAACCAAGGACATTGTCACCCCAAAATTATTGGTGCCATGATGGAGCAAGCAAAAACATTGACCTTGACTTCGCGGGCTTTTTATAATGATATGTTGGGCAAGTACGAAAAATACGCAACCGAAACCTTTGGCTTTGATAAGTTGTTGCCCATGAACACAGGGGCAGAGGCCGTTGAGACCGCCTTAAAAGTATGCAGAAGATGGGCTTACCAGAAAAAAGGCATCCCAGAAAACCAAGCCAAAGTGATTGTTTGCGAAAACAATTTTCATGGCAGAACTACCACTATTATTTCTTTCTCCAATGATGAAGTGGCGAGAAATAATTACGGCCCGTATACCGAAGGTTTTGTAAAAATCGAATACGATAATTTGACAGCACTGGAAAATGCCCTAAAAAGTAATCCACACGTTGCCGGATTTTTAGTGGAACCCATTCAAGGTGAGGCCGGGGTCTATGTGCCATCAGAAGGATATTTGAAAAAAGCCAAGGCCCTTTGCGAAAAACACAATGTACTTTTTATTGCCGATGAAGTTCAGACCGGTATCGCAAGAACGGGCAAAATGTTGGCGGTAGACCATGAAGAAGTGAAGCCAGATATTTTGATTTTGGGCAAGGCCCTTTCTGGAGGGGTTTATCCGGTTTCTGCAGTTTTGGCCAACGACCCTATTATGGAAGTAATCACTCCTGGAAGCCACGGAAGCACCTTTGGTGGAAATCCAGTTGCCGCTGCGGTAAGTACGGCCGCCTTGGAGGTGATTAAGGAAGAAAATCTAGCACAGAATGCCGAAGAATTGGGGGAATTGTTCCGCGCAGCGTTGAACAAGTTTATCCCATCTTGCGATTTGGTGGTTAAAGTACGTGGCAAAGGGTTGCTCAATGCCATTGTAATCAACGATACGGAAGAGAGCTCGACCGCTTGGGATATTTGTATGGCATTGAAGGAGAATGGATTGTTGGCAAAACCAACGCATGGCAACATTATCCGTTTTGCACCACCTTTGGTAATGAACCGAGAGCAGTTGATGGATTGTGTTTCCATAATCATCAAAACGCTACAGGATTTTTCTAAGTAGATTAAAATAAAAATATAAAAAGGTCTAAAAAGCAGCAAAATTTTGATTTTGTCAGGTTGAGTGCAGTCGAAACCCATTGATTATCAAATTGACTTAGGTTCTCAACTGCGCTCGAACTGACTCAGGTAATAAGCTTTTTAGACCTTTTCTTTTCATAACACCTAGCTGATTTCTAACAAAAAATACTGGCTTGGTATGGAATTCCCAATACGTTTGTTAAAATCACCGTGCCCTCAAAGTAAGTGTTGGATTGGCGTTTAAATATAATATTGCATTTTATGGCAATGAAGTAAATTATTATTAGGTACAAACATAATCAACAAGAAAAAGTAAATGGGGACTGTGGGATGAAAGATAATTTACCTATTCGTTATCCCTTAATAATTTTAATGGCTACATTTACATTTCAATAAGTTCTTTACTTAATTTCTTTATCATAGCGGTAAGGGTCCCCTTCGAAGGTTGGGGTTAAAAGGGAATCGTGTGAGAATCACGAGCTGACGCGCAACTGTAAGTCCGATCCTGTTTTACGGGATAGTATGTTTTTACCAATAGTGCCATTGTCCTCAAAGTGGGGGCGAGAAGGCCGGTAGGAATCGAACAAGCCAGGATATCTGCCCATATCGTTCCTACATTGTAGGATTTTGACGGTGCCTTCGCGTTAAGGGCAAGTCGGGCGTGTTTATTTCTTTCTCTGGGTTTTCCTATAGAAAATATAGCGTTCTTCTTGTTTAAGGCATTGCGAAGTTGAGCTAAGGAGCTTTTATCTAATTGTTCAATTTTATAAAAGCTTTAGCAATGAAAACAAGCAATTTGGGCTACCCAAGAATCGGGGCCCACCGTGAGCTAAAAAGAGCTTGCGAAAAGTACTGGTCGGGCAGGATTACTTTGGAAGATCTGCTCCATGCTGGTAAGAGTATCCGAGAGGAAAATTGGAAACTCCAAAAGCAAAAGGGAATCGACCTTATCCCTTCGAACGATTTTTCCTTTTACGACCAAGTTCTGGATACCATCCTCATGGTTGGTGCTATCCCTGAACGGTACAAGAATGCACAGGACACCAAGAGTACTCTTTTGGACCTCTATTTTGCCATGGCAAGGGGGGTGCAGAAAGATGGTGTGGATGTTATTGCCATGGAGATGACCAAATGGTTTGATACCAATTATCATTACATCGTTCCAGAGTTTACCAAAGACCAAGAATTTGAACTGCTTTCATCAAAGATCGTCGATGAGTTTAATGAGGCAAAGGCAATGGGAATACACACCAAGCCTGTGATTCTGGGGCCTGTTACCTATTTATTGTTGGGAAAAGAAAAAGAAGAAGGGTTTCATAGGCTGGATCTTTTGCCCAAACTACTTCCCATATATTGTTCCATTTTAAAACGATTGTTGGATTCAGGTGCAACTTGGATACAGTTTGATGAACCTATACTATCCACAGACCTTTCGGACAAGGAACAAGAAGCCATCAAAAAAGTTTACCAAGAAATCGCGACAGCGTTTCCTACCCTAAAAATGCTGTTGGCCAATTATTTTGGAGATTTTGGAGATAATCTGGATACGGCACTATCATTGCCTGTTTGTGCCCTTCATCTGGATCTTAAGCGAAGCCCGAATCAATTGGACACCGTCTTGGAATTGGGAAAACTCAATAAAAAAATATCCTTGTCCTTGGGTGTGGTCGATGGTCGCAATGTATGGAAAAATGATTTTAAAACTTCTTTGGAGTTTGTTCAAAAGGCAAAGACACAACTAGGGGAAGAACGTGTGATCTTGTCCCCATCATGTTCCCTGCTTCATGTTCCATATGATTTGGAGCTTGAGAAAAATGAACAAGTGCTTCACGAAGATGTAAAGGACTGGATGGCCTTTGCCAAGCAAAAATTGGAAGAACTCCAAAGCCTGAAGCTTTTAGCTAGTGTCCCCAATTATGAATCCCATCAACATTTTATAGCGAATTTGGCTTCAATGGAAAAGAGAAAAAATTCCACATTGATTCATAAACCCAAGGTAAAAAAGCGGGTGGAACAGCTTCATGAAAAGGATTTCTACAGAAAATCCCCTTTTAAAAAAAGAAAGGTACTTCAAGAAGCTCACTTAAATTTGCCCCTGTTTCCCACGACCACCATTGGCTCTTTTCCCCAGACCCAAGAGGTAAGACGGGCCAGGTCATTGTTTAAAAAGGGAGAGCTGAGCGAACAGGCGTATGTTGATTTTCTGATAAAGGAAACTACTGATGCCATTGCTTTTCAAGAAGAGGTTGGACTAGATGTGCCTGTGCATGGTGAATTTGAGCGCAACGATATGGTGGAATACTTTGGGGAGCAATTGGACGGGTTTGTTTTTTCTCAAAATGGTTGGGTGCAAAGTTATGGATCCCGTTGTGTAAAGCCCCCTATCATTTTTGGGGATGTCTCAAGACCAAGCCCAATGACGGTGTTCTGGACATCCTTTGCGCAATCATTGACCGAAAAGCCAGTAAAGGGGATGCTCACAGGTCCGGTCACTATTTTACAGTGGTCGTTTGTTCGAGATGATCAGCCACGTTCTTCCACCTGCAACCAGATTGCCCTAGCCATCCGGGATGAGGTGGTCGATCTTGAGAAAGAGGGCATACAGATTATTCAGGTGGATGAACCTGCAATACGTGAGGGACTCCCCTTGCGTAAAAAGAATTGGGAAACTTATTTGGATTGGGCCATTGGAGCCTTTAAACTATCAACAAGCGGAGTGAAGGACTCCACGCAAATCCATACGCACATGTGCTATTCTGAGTTCAATGATATAATTAAGAACATTGCCGATATGGATGCCGATGTGATTACCATAGAATGTTCTCGATCGCAAATGGAGCTGTTGGATGCTTTTTCCGAGTTCGATTACCCCAATGATATAGGGCCAGGTGTGTATGATATCCATTCTCCTAGGGTTCCATCTTTAAATGAGATTTTGAAACTCTTGAGAAAAGCGGAGAATGTACTGCCTGCATCCAAACTTTGGGTAAACCCGGATTGTGGGCTCAAGACACGTGGTTGGGAAGAGACCAAGAGTGCCTTAAAACTTATGGTATCTGCAGCTCAACAGATGAGAAAAGTTGAGGGAGCACCTACCAATTAAAACTATTAAGGGGCCAATGGCTTGCCATTGGCCCCTTTTGCTTATGGCACAACACGAGGAAACATATTGTCAACGATGCAATGCACAGTTCGAATGCAAGGTGGGATCTATCTCCCTATGCCAATGTAGTGCGGTTGCGATCAACAAGGAAGAGCAGGAGTATATTAGCCTTAAGTATTCCGATTGTCTTTGCGCACAATGTTTGAGACAATTGAAATTGGAGTATCAAAACGTAAAGCACCAGCAATCCCTCAGAAAAATTTTAGGAGTTTATTATAGGAAGAGCAATGGAAGTAATTGAATGAATAGAAAAACCCATAAACCAGCATTTTATTCGAAGGAAACATATCGATTCTTATGGATGAGGTAACTTTTGCCGCGGGCATACAAACTATCAAAAATTAAAGTTATGAAGGAAGAAAACAGCACATACATTTCACCTTTGCTCAGTTTTGATCTGTATTTAGAGACGTACCATCATCTCATAAAAAAATTAAAAAAGGAAACAGACATAGAACAATTAAAATACATACTCAAGGGAAATATTGGGCCCAATATTCAAGATGTGCTAAGGCAAGAAATTTATGATGCCTTGGTTTTAACAAGCTCTGATCAACAAATTATTTGGGTAAACAATGGGTTTACAGAGATGACCGGTTATGCCAAAAACTACGCTCTGGGAAAAAAGCCTACATTTCTTCAGGGAGAGCAGACCTCAAAAAACAAGATTAAGGACATTGGTGAACAGTTACATCGTAAGCATGGCTATACTGGATCCATTGTAAATTATAGAAAGAGCGGGGAATCCTATGTATGCCAGATTAAAATACTACCGCTTTATGATTCAAAAAAAGAGCTGACCCATTTTATAGCCATGGAAAGAGAATTATTGAGTGCTTAAGTAAGAAACACTTTCTTTTCCTTTATTTGGTGCCATTGTTTTTTACAGATTTCCAACGCAAGGGGGTTAGTATGTGATTCGGTAGCTACTTTGCTATAAAATCATGACTATTCCATACCTTTACAAAATGAATGGGGTGTCCCGATAGGGGCTGAGATCATACCCGGAAGTTGAATACTTCGCACCTGATCCAGGTAATGCTGGCGTAGGGAATTTGGTGAGTCAATCTTGCCCGTGTTCCAATTTGGGTACCCCATGATCATTAGAAATGGATAACTCAAAACAATGGAATTTCTTTCACAACTGACCTTATTGCAATGGCTGGGAACCATTTTTGGTGTGGTTCAGGTCCTTTTGGCCCGTCAGAACAATATCCATAATTACCTTTTTGGAATTGTTGCCATCCTGATCAGTATTTGGGTATTGTACCAATCCCGATTGTATGCGGATATTTTGCTCAACCTTTATTATTTGGTGATGAGTGTTTATGGTTGGTTTTATTGGAAGATGGGAAAACAAAAGCAAGAGACACCCATATCTACCTCCAACCGTAGGGAGCATACCATAGCGGGAGGAATTGTTTTGGGCTGTTTTGGGCTGATGGCCTATTGGTTGGCACAACACACGGATTCCGATGTTCCCTATTGGGATGCCTTGGTCTGCGCTTTTGCTTGGGCCGGTATGTGGTTGATGGCAAAACGGAAAATAGAAAATTGGATCTATTTGAACATTAGCAACTTTATATCCATTCCCCTGTTAATCTATAAGGAATTGTACATCTACGCAGGTTTGACGGCCTTCTTGTTCGCAGTGGCCATATCCGGGTATATCAAATGGAAAAAAATTATTGCACATGAGCGTGATGGAACCTATGCCGGGGCTTAGCAGTCTTGATTTTGGTAAAGAAGAATTCTCCCCTGAGGTGTTGAACTGGATTGCCCAAGAAAACCTTTGGAATTTATGGGTTCCCAAATCTTATGGTGGATTGGAAATGTCACTTTCCGAAGGGCTGAAAAAATTACGGTCGCTGGCAAAGGTCGATGGAAGTTTGGGATGGACAATTACGCTGTGCAGTGGTGCGAATTTCTTTATTGGCAATCTAAAACAAGCAGTGGCCAATGAAATTTTCATCGACCCAGAAAAGCCCATATGCTTTGGGGGCAGTGGAGGTGTCTTTGGCACAGCTGAGAAAAAAGGCGAGGGCTATGTTATTTCGGGAACATGGAAATACGCCACCGGGGCACCTTACCTCACACACTTAACCTTAAATGCAAAGATTCGCGAAGACGGTAAGGATGTACTCCAGAAGGATGGTACTCCCTTGGTGCGCTCCTTTGTTCTTAAAAAGGAGGAAGTTCAAATGATCAAGGATTGGAATACTATGGGGTTAAAGGCCACTGCCACAGAGTCTTTTGAGATACGGTCCAAGTGGGTACATGAAAAATATAGTTTTGTATATAATGAGCTGCACCATCCCCATTCCATTTTTAAAATACCTTTTTCCATATTTGCCGATTTAACCTTATGGGTAAATTATATAGGTATGGCAGCACATTTTTTGGAAGAGGCCCTAAAGATTTCCGGTCAAAACCCAAGTGTAGGGAAATTTCAAAAAGTCATACAAAAAGCAGACTCGCTAACTATGGGTTATGCCGATCAAATACAAAGGGTGATCGGTATGGGGAGCGAGTTGCCGAATACCATGACAGATGAAATACACCAAAAGGCCAAGGGTTCGGTACGGTCGTTATCTGATGCCATAATTAGGGTATACCCCACCTTGGGTATTGCCGCCAGTAAAGAAAACCATCCTTTGAACCAAGTGTTCAAGGATTACTTTACCGCTACCCAGCACCATATTTTTAGGTAGACGCCCCTAAGTTTGATAGTCTATAAAAAATGCTCACTGCCTGTTTTTATAAACTTCAGTTAAAAACCTCCATCAATTTATCCACAAACGTGGGTTTTACCACATGGCGGTAATTTCTTAAAAGCCAAGTCCGATTGTTCGCTGTTATTTATATTCTTTTACCCGCGCATCATCAATTGTGCCGTTCCAGTTGAGCCCAAAGGCAAAATCATAGGCATTTCCATTGGAATCGGTATAGGGTTCCATGTCCCTTGGGACATCCTCAAATTGAGATTCAACAGTCATCATATCGTTTGGCATTTGGAATGGTAGCATGGCAGAGGGTTCCACCTTGCCGGAAACGATATCCATTAATGCTTGATCTTGAACCCCCATATGTACCATAATAGCATCGGCTGAAGGCTCAATTTCGGCAAAGACCATAGGTTTGGATACTTTAACAATGACAACAACGGGTTTATTTCCCATTTTTCTTTTGGTATCCGTAACCAAGCCCATATCCGAAATATTGACAGCGGTTGTTGTTTTGCCCTTGTAGGAGCGGTTTGTTATACCATCTTCCAAAGGGCTTCCAGCAGCTATACTTTCATCCCTGGCATTGGTTGCCGTATAGGTGCCATACTGCAAGCTAATGGGAACATATCCATTGCCTCCTTTTTCCGTATCGGCAATGTCGTATCCAACGCCACCATTTGGACTTTGTATGCCTACGAGTGCAAAATCAGCCTCACTGGGCTCATCCACAACTTCAAAATACTTGGCCACTACTTCCATATTAAATGGATGTTCGGTACGTTCTTTTGTCGCAACGCCAAACCAGTTAACGGTAGGGGCAACATAGCGCTGGGGTACGTACACTTTTTTCTTGCCTTGCACGGGCAAGGTTTCTGAACTGTTCTTCAGCATCACTACGGATTTGAGCTGTGCATTGTAGCCCGCTTCCATAAACTCGGCATTACCGACGATTTGTTCTGTTTCCGATACATCCAAATACGGATTTTCGAACAACCCTGTCCTGAATATATTTTTCAAAAGCCGTACAGCAGAAGTTTCAAAACGTTTGCGCATGTATTCCTCTCCATGTTCCTCCACGCCCATTTGATAGGCTTCGATAACAGGACCCATATCGTTGTTGCCCCCAAATTGGTCGCAGCCCGCTTCAATAATTTTATAATGTCTTTCAGCAACACTCAAATTTTCAACTCCCCAAGGTTTGCCCCTAAATTCATATACATTGGGAGCATCTCCTGTAATCCCCCAATCTGTGCACACCACACCATCGTAACCGTATTTGCCACGTAACAGGTCTGTAATCAAGTATTTGTTATAGGCATTGCCCACGTTTTCGCCATTCTCCGTGTCCTGATTGTATGAAATGGTATAATAAGGCATTACCGCAGCTGCCCTTTCGGTGGGTCCCTCCAAATCAAAGGCTCCTTCGGTAAACGGCTTTAAATGATCCTCTAGGTTTTTGCCAGGATAAACGGCATATGATCCATATCCAAAATGACCATCACGACCACCTTCTTCAGGACCACCGCCAGGCCAGTGCTTTACCATGGCGTTTACACTTTGGTTGCCCCAATCGCCATTTTCGGAGGCTTGGAAGCCTTCAACATAAGCCCTTGCCATATCCGCCGCAAGTTTTGGGTCTTCCCCCATGGTGCCGTCAAAACGGGACCAACGCGGCTCTGTAGCCAAATCTATTTGTGGAGATAGGGCAGTGGCAATTCCCAAAGCACGGTATTCTTTGGAAGCAATTTCCCCAAATTGTTGCATTAGTGATGGGTCAAAACTGGCCGCCAGTCCCAAGGTACTGGGCCACATTGAGATTTCCCCTCCTGCACCTGCATTAAACTCTGCATAAGAATCGCTTCCGTGTCTAGGGTCCGAACTGGTGTTGATGGGAATGCCCAATCCTATACCTTCTACCATAGCCTGTGCATTGTTGTTCCATTGTGCCGATATTCCCGGCGACTCCACACTGGTAATCAAAACATGGCGTAGATTGTCCTCTAAAAGAAATTTCTTTTGTGCATCGGATAGGTCACTGGGTTTGGCACCACTTTCCTTATAAGGTTTGCCATTGTAGGTAACGGCTCCGAAAAAACTATTGCCTCCTCCGGGAATGGATTGGTGGGCACTGTACAGCATTAAACCGGCAATTTGCTCCACACTCATTTTTGAGGCAAGATCATGGGCTCTTTCATTGGCAGAGAGCCTCCAGTCCTCATAAGGATCTAAAGTGCCGTTTTGGTTCAGGTCCTTAAAGGCCAAACGGTCAACGGTTAAAATGGATACCTCGGAACCTGGACTGTACCCAATGGTTGCTCCATTTTCATGGTGAACAAGGTTGAAACCATCCTTTTTTTCTTCGGTAAATTTTGGGCTACAGCCTATAAATAATGTTGCTAAGAACAGACTGCCCCATCGAAAGTTTTGTTTTAAGCTATGCATGTTGTTTGGTTGTTTATGTTGGAATCTATTGTGCGTTAATGACTTATATTTGGAAAGATATTACATTGCCACTACTTTTGGGCGGGTTTAATCATCAAACTCAAGATAATATTCAAAAAAAGGCAGCACTTGTTGGGGCAAACGTCCATTTTTGGTATAAATGTTATTCACGTGGGTACCGATATATTCCTCGGCGAAATGATCAATGCCCAGATTTTCCAATTTTATACTGAACAATTTACACTGTTGTGTAAACCGTTCCCCAGCATTTCTGCCCCAATCCATTTTGATGGCTTTCAAGCTTTTTAGATTGTCAATGTAATTTTCGAGATTGTAAAAAGGCATATTGTCGTGCCATTTTTTAAGTGTTTCCTGGTGTATGACCAACTCGCCATCTTTATACCCAAACGGGAAATCACAGTAAAAAGGAGGTTTGTTCGGATTGGGGGACCAAGAACGGGCAAAAGCTACCATCACTTTGCCAAAATATGTTTTTTCCAAGGCTTCATAGGTCGATATTTCCGAAAGCTCTTCAAAGGTATTGCTGTTCGGCCCGTACTCACGAACTATGGCCAAAGCTCCCGGGCTGATGGCATAAACGGTATTGAAAACATCGGGATGTTTCATGGCGATGTTCAAAGCACCATAACCACCCATGCTGTGGCCTGTAATACCACGGCTTTCTTTTTTGGCTAGCGTGCGGTAGTTTTCGTCCATGTATTTCACCAAATCTTGTACGGTAAAGTCCTCCCAATTTCCAAAAACGCCAGAATTGGAGTAAAAACTGCCCTCGTAGGTGGTTTTTTGGTTGGGAACCACCAAAATAAACGGCCGAATTCGTTTGGTCTCTATGGCAAAATCCAAGATTTCCTTCATGGGCTCCAACATGTTGTGATCACCATAAAAGCCGTGCAAGAAATAAATCACAGGGTATTTTTGGGTTCCCTTGTCATAGTTGGGAGGAAGATAAACCCCAACTTCGCGAGTAGGGTTTTCATCAAAATTATTTTCCAAATTCTCAGAGTAAATGGAATCAATTACTATGGTTCCCTTTGTTGTTTGTGCATAGGTCAACTGAAGGGTACAAATGACCAATATCAATTTTAAGTATGTTTTCATCAATCAAGTTTTAGTTTTTTATTTCAAGTGGCATTTCCAAGAGGTAAGAGGATAGTGTTTTTCCGTGCTTGTCCAAGCGGAGCGAGCGCGTTACACCACCCCGAAGTGCCTTGTGCATTACAAAATTCATTGCACCAAGGTTTGGGAGCTCATACCGTATTACCTCGCCCAGGACCATTTCCCCAAGAAACTTTTTCACTGAAGCGGCGGTCACTGATTTTTCTAAGGTTTGATAATTTTTTTCATCAAAAGCAATAATCGAGATATTTACAATATCTCCTTTGTCTCCTGTTCGAGAATGTGCTAAATTCTTTAGTTTCATTTGTTAGCTTTCAAAGTATTCAACTATGGGGGTTGCCCTATTTTTATCGACCAAAACAGATTGGATGGCAATAATTTCCGTGACTGTTTTGCCAACACCGCCTCCAGCCGCCGGACCATTGGTGTACAGTGTTTCTACTTCATTGACCAACTGTACAGCCTCTTTTCTGCCTTTTGTTTTAGCAGCTACGCGCAATCGAACTTCCGTAGGGCTTGCTTTGGTTTCATTTCCTTTAAAAAGACTATCAATTCCAATTAGGTCAAAAAGGATATCCTCCACCTCCAGATCAATGGATTGTATTCTTTCTTTGATGATTTCAATCGCCAATTTGGCCCGTTCCAAAGCATAACTTCCACCATAACTTATTTGGGCATCTGCCATATAACCATCATGATAGCCTACGGACACTTTTAATTTTCCGGTCAAAGGTTTTCCCGTGGCTCCAGAAACTTCTACTGTATCTTTTTCTATTTCCTTAAAACTGATGCTGGAAAAATTGGCAATGACATTGGGCGTTAAATATTCTGATGGATCGTGGACTTCGTACAACAATTGTTCTTTGCAGGTTGCAGGGGTTACCATACCGCCCGAATCTTTCAATTTGGTGATGAAGAAAGAACCCTCTTCGTTGATTTCTGCGATGGGGAATCCCAAATTGGCCAAATCAGGAACTTGTTTTTTAACGCCGTCGGCAAAATAACCACCGCATACTTGACCGGCACATTCCATTAAATGACCCAAAGCAGTTCCTTTGCCCAAAAGAGGGTAATCGCTGAGGGACCAATCAAATTCGTGTATAATAGGAGCCAAAAATAGGGCGGGGTCGGCCACTCTGCCAGTTAGGATAATGTCTGCCCCGTCCTTGAGGGCCGATAAAATTCCTTCCACCCCCAAATAGGCATTGGCAGAAATGATTTTATCGTCCAAAACAGATAAGGGCTCACCGGTTTCCAATAAAGTTTGTGTTTCAAAATCTAGCAATGATTGAACATCATCACCAAATACGGCGGCTATTTTGATGCTTTTTAAACCCAATTCGTTGGCTATTTTGGCCGTTTTTTTTGCCGCGGCCACAGGATTGGCGGCACCCATATTGCTGATAAGTTTTACATTGTTTGAAACACAATAGGGTAAACAGGCCTTCATCCGGTCTTCCAATAAAGGATCATAACCAAGCTCTTTGTTTTGCATTTTCTGCAATTGGGCCAAGGCAATGGTACGCTCTGCAAGGCATTCGAAGATGATATAATCCAAATCTCCCTTTTGTATTAGGTCCACGGCTGGTTCAATTCGGTCTCCCGAATAGCCAGCTCCCGATCCTATGCGAATTGTTTTATTCATATTATATGGGAATCACTCCGATTAAAACTGAAATCAATGTCATGACCAATGTGGTCAAAAAGGCGTATTTAAAAGTAAACTTTTGATGGTCCGCCAAATCCACTTTTGCCAAACCGATCAATAAAAAGGTTGCGGCCGTTAAGGGGCTTAAGGGGAAGCCCGTGGTCATTTGTCCCATAATTGCCGCCTGCCCCATGGTTGCTGAGGCTATACCAAATTCGTTGCCCGTTTGTGCCAATATGGGCAAAAATCCAAAATAGAACGAATTGGGGTCGAACAAAAAGCTAAGCGGCATACTGAGCACCGCCAGAATAAGCGGTAATCGTTCACCTGCAGCGGTCGGAATAACGTCCACGGCACTTTCGGCCATGTTTGCTATCATGCCCGATTCTTTCATAATGCCTGTAAAAACACCAGCTGCCAACAATATGGAGGCCATTAAAATGGCAGCTCTTGAATGGGAAAAAATCAAATCTTTTTGTTTTTCCAGACTTGGGAAATTCAGCATCAAAACCAAAATTGTCCCGATCATAAAAACGAGGGCGGGAGGAACGGTGCCGGAAATTAAAAATACAAGTGCCAAAATGGTTATTATAATATTGAGCCAAAAGTTTCTGTTTTTGGAAGGCATGGTCGGCACATCTGCCCCCATGGTTTCAATTTCTTCCTTGGCTACCGTGTTTTTTTGAATATTGAGGCGTTTGGATTCTTTCTTGCCCAACCGCCAGGCAATAAAAACAACAAATAAAAGCCCGCAAATCTGTGGTAGCATAATGGGGGAATATATCTCGGCCACACTTAAGTTGAGCGCTGATGCTGCGCGGATGGTGGGGCCGCCCCATGGAAGCATGTTCATGGTGCCCGCTGCCAAGGATACGACGCAAGCCAGTACGCGACGATCCATTTGGAGTTTTTCATAAAGGGGCATTATGGCCGGGATCACGATTAAAAAGGTGGTTGCTCCAGAGCCATCAAAATGTACCGTCATCGCCAACAAGGCGGTGCCAATGGCAATTAATGTCGGGTTGGTGCCCACCCATTTTAAAATGGTGTTTATGATGGGATTGAACATTCCCGCATCGGTCAGTATCCCAAAAAATAGGATGGCAAATACGAACATGGCCACAACAGGAGCAATGCTTTTGATTCCGTCCAGCGCAAAATCAAACGTTTCCCAGCCAAAACCAGCTAGTAAGGCGCCTACTACGGGTACCAAAATCAGGGCACCCATGGCACTCATCTTTTTTGTTAGGATAAGTACCAATAAAACAATGATGATAAGCAGACTGGTTAAAAGCAAACGTGGAGGATTTTTTAATTAAGCGTTAGTTTGTTCCCTGATTTACTTGATTGAAATGATAACTCTTTGGTATCTGGTCAAAGCAGGGAAGCCGGTATCCGTACCTTCAACAATGATATGGTATTGTTCCCCGCTTTTTGCGGTTTTTGGAATTTTGACCGATGCCACTTCCGTTTTTATTTCAACGGTCGCGGCCCCATCACCGGCTTCGGCATAGGGCCAAACGTTAAAAAAGACAGGGTGTTCGTCAATATCTTCAGCGGAAAGATTGAGAACAAGCTTTTCTCCTGGTTTTGCATTAATCGAATTCCCTTGCGATACAGAAATCTGTGGAGGATGGTTGGCTTCTTCAAAAGGTTTGATGCACCAATCGGCACGGGCGGCAAAATCAAGCTGCATGGGTTTTATCCAACGGGTCTGGGGATAGCTTTTGTCCATTTCTCCTGTTTCAGGATTTAAATCGGCCGCTGCTTCACCATCTTCAAAACGGTATGGATTTTCGGTCGATTGCTCAAAACGACCGCTCCAACCACCTCGGGACGGGTCTTCGTAGTTGTCCAGACCCACATCCACCAAATGTAAAAACGCAGGGGAATCTCCTTCTGAGATGAAATCATACTTGGAAAAATTGCCGCGCTCAGTATGAGCAATTTTTGAAATATCCCCTTCAAAATGATTAGGGTCTCCTTCTTGTTTTTGCCCATCCCCATAGGAATAATATTTTGTAAACAACGGACCATGGTTATTGATGATGTTGGGGCCCATAAAACTGCCCTCTAAATAGGGTTGCTGACTCTTGGGCACCACTTGTTTCCACGGGTAGGCAAAGCACCAAAATTGGTTGGCATTGTAAAAGACCCGTATGTTGGGCCAATTGGGCCCGATGTATTTTTTATAGGTGGCATCTTGGTCCATGATGGTGTAGATGATGGCCTTTTTTGATACTTTTTCCTTGATTGTTTCCCAATCTTTATGGCTGGAATAGTCTTCTTCGATTGATTTTAGGGCACGGGCAATGGTATTGGTTCCGCCCCAGGCCTGAAGAAAAATTTCGCGCGGGTCATCATCCAGTAATTTTTTTGCTATCCATTTCGAACCTTCGGTGCGTTGGTCCATTTCTCCCTCAAAATCTATGTTACCCACTTTTACCAGTGCCAAAAGTTCTTCTGGGGTGGGGTAGTTTTTATCATGAAGCAATAGGTTGGGATGTACTTTGGCATATTCGGCCAGCAGTTCCTGTATCCAAGTGGTTCCAGGCCACCTCAATTCGCTGCGTTCCCCATACATATTTCGGGTCATTTCCATTTCGGAGACCATGGTGGTTCCCTTGCCATCACCTTTCCAATGCCACATGGAACTGGAATAGATCAATCCTTCGGTATCAAATTCGTTGGTGTACATCAAAAAACGGATAAAGGTGTCCACATCGTCTATTTCACCATCGGTGGTAACAATGGTTCGTTTATGCTCTTGTTGCGCCATAACGGAAAAAGACATGAATAGGAGTGGCAATAAAAGGTTGAATTTTGTCATTTTGGTTCTGATGGCCATCAATTTTTATGTTGATAGTGGGTTTGTTTGATCATAAAATGGTTTCCGAGGGATGTTTCCATGGCCCTCGATACTGATGTTTGAGCAATGAGGAGGCTTCCGCATCATCAACAATAATCCTTTTTTGTGGATCATAAACCAATGGGCGTTCCAATCCCATGGCAAGGTTGGCCATAATGCAACTGGCTGTGGAAATATGCCCCTGCTCTACATCGGCAACAGGAAATCCATCACTTTCGATGGCATCCAACAAATCCAACATGTGGCCGCGTGTAGCTGGTGCGGTATGGAGCTCGATATCCTTTTCCTTTAAATCCTCTGGATATTTTTCACGTTCGTAAACCACTTCTTTTTTAATGGTTTTACCATCGTTGGGAATAAACTCGTATTGGAACACGCTTCCCTTAAAGGTTCCTTTTTCGCCATAAATAAAAAATGCCCAAGGGTAATCTGGGTCTGTTGGAGTACCCCAACTACGGTGTTGCCATACGCAATTGAGCTCTTCAAATTCGAAAATGGCGGTTTGTGTATCGGAAATATTGGCTATGGAATCTTTTTGCACGTAAATCCCTCCTGTGGAGCTTACTTTTTTGGGCCATCCGAGACCGAGCATCCACCGAACGGCATCCAGCATGTGAACGCACATATCGCCGACAATACCGTTTCCGTACTCCATGAATGCCCGCCACCTTCTATGCGGAAGACCCACGTAGGGCCTTAACGGTGCGGGTCCGGACCAAAGGTCGTAATCAAAATGATCGGGGATTTGTTGTACTGGCGGATTGGCATTCCATCGCATGTGATAGTAACAGCACATTTCTACATGGGATATCTTTCCCAATAGTCCGGCATCGATAATATTTTTCTTGCCTTCGATCAAGTGAGGGGTACTTCTGCGTTGGGTGCCCACTTGCACCTTTTTGTCCAGTTTTCGGGCAGTGGCCAAAATGGCTTCGCCTTCCAAAACATCAAGACTGATGGGTTTTTGTAGATAAAGATGAGCCCCGGCTTCCATGGCTTCGATGGCTTGTAGCGCATGCCAATGATCGGGCGAACCTATCAAAACGATATCCAAATCCTTTTCGGCCAGCATTTTACGGTAATCGCTGTACAATCTTGGCTTTTTATGGGATTTTTGTCGCTGGGACACCAAATGTGCAGCATCTTCCAGATGCTTCTTGTCCACATCACAGAGTGAGACTACCTCGACATTGGCTACCTGAATCAGTTTGAACAAATCACTTACCCCGTACCAACCGCAGCCTATTAGTCCTACATTCCACTTTTTCGAAGAATACATCAATTCCATGCCATAAGCACCAAATGATGATAAGGCCAAGGCAGCAGAGGTGCTGGTCAGAAATTTTCTTCGGTTGATGTAAAAATTTTTAGAATCCATACGTTAAAGGCTCCATTTATTGCCTACTTCGCTTAAAGGTAGGCATCCATTATAGGCACCGGGAATTGGGTCATAGCTCAACACATTTTTACCGATTTCCTCAGAGGTAAAATAGCCCCATAAGGCTGTTGATTTTAAGCTTCGATAAAATCCAACAGGTTCTGGGTTACCCACGGTAGTGCCCCAAACCCCGCTACCAAATTGGCCGGAGCTTTCTTCGGCCTTTTCCATAACTTTGATTTGATCGGATTCGGAAAGATTGACAAAACTGTCCCCAAAATCGGAAACACAATCTGCGTTGAACTTTTCTATTTCTTTTCGAACATGGTTTTGGCCATCGGCATCATACAGTTGGGCATAGACCTTATCGATAAATATATCGACTTTCACATCCAAAGCCCCAGGAGTTTCGGTGCGCGGTAAGATCATGTCCACTATTTTGGATATGAATGCCGCTTCGTCCGTGGTCAAGAATTGCGGTTGCCAATCAACCCGTGTTTCGTTTTTGCAAGATTGAAGTATGGATAATAATGAAGGGCCCGCAACGGCAGCTGCGGCCATACTTCCCGTGAATTTTAAAGCTTTTCTGCGATCCATAATCAAATGTTCATTTTTTTAAGTTCTTTCACGGCAAAATCGGCAGCCCTCGCAGTAAGTGCCATGTAGGTAAGTGACGGATTCACACAAGAGTTGGAGGTCATGCAAGCACCATCGGTCACAAAAACATTTTTCACCGAATGGATTTGATTGGTCCCGTTCAAAACCGATGTTTTTGGATCACGGCCCATGCGTGCGGTCCCCATTTCGTGGACACCGTATCCGGGCTCATGCTCATTATCAAACCCAAGAACGTCTTTGACTCCCGCTTTTTCGAGCATTTCCACGGCATCTTCTTGAATCTGTTTGTTCTGTGCCAGTTCATTTTCCTTGTACTCACAATCTATGGATAGGGTAGGTTGTCCCCATTTATCGGTAACCTCTTTGTTCAGGTACACTTTATTGTCGTGATAAGGCAAACACTCGGCAAAACCTGTAATGAAGAATTCCCAAGGTCCTGGTTTCATGATACTGTCCTTGTATTCGCCACCGAATTCCTTACGGTTGGCTGCTTCACTATTTCCCATGCGATACCCACCACCTTGATAGCCAAAACCACGCAAAAATTTATCGGTTTTTGAGTTTTCGTCGATGTTCCAATAGCGGGGGATATAAATTCCGTTGGGCCTGCGGCCACTGTAGTATTTGTCCTCAAAGCCTTCAACCCTGCCCAATGCACCTACACGGTAGGTGTGGTCCATTAAATTATGGCCCAACTCACCGCTATCGTTGCCCATCCCTTCGGGAAAGCGATTAGAGGTGGAATTCAATAGTATTTGGGCGGTACTCAAGGTAGAGGCGTTGCAGAAAACAATTTTGGCCTTGAATTCGATGTCCTCATTGGTCTCGGCATCGATAATTCGTACTCCCGATGCCTTGCCTGTTCCCTCATCATACATAATGGACTGCACAATGGAGTAGGGCCTAAAAGTAAGATTCCCGGTTGCATTGGCTGCTGGCAAGGTTACGGCATTACTGCTAAAATAGGCGCCGTAAGGACATCCGCGGCTACATCGGTTGCGGTATTGGCATTGCCCACGACCATTAAGTGGTTGGGTCAAATGCGCCACACGGCCTATGATCATGTGTCTTCCGGGGAAGTCACGTTCTATACGTTTTTTGATGTGTTTTTCCACGCAGTTCAACTCCATGGGAGGTAGAAAGTGGCTATCGGGAAGCTGGGGCAGCCCAAGGGCTTCGCCACTGATGCCCGCAAACTTCTCCACATAGGTGTACCACGGTTCCAAATCTTTGTAGCGTATGGGCCAATCCACCCCATGACCGTCCTTGGCGTTGGCCTCAAAATCCATTTCGCTCCAACGGTAGGTCTGTTTGCCCCACAATAGGGAACGACCTCCCATTTGGTGACCGCGTATCCATAAAAATGGTTTTTCTTCGGTGTACGGGTTTTCTTCATCGTTGGCAAAAAAATGCTCGGTATCCTGACCAATAAATCCAGAGCGTATGGCCTTGTAATGTTTTTTTTGTTGTTCTGGGGTAAGTCCGCCACGAAGTTCCATATCCCAAGAATCCAGATGGGCCGTGGTGTAATCTTTTGGATGCTCCACTACGGGGCCGCGCTCCAAAACCAAGGTTTTTAGTCCTTTTTCACAAAGTTCTTTGGCGGCCCACCCTCCACTGATCCCAGAGCCGATTACAATGGCATCATAGGTGTGTTTGGGGTCGGCATCTATATTAAAATTTGGCATTGGCGTATTCGGTTTAGGATTTAAAGGTTGGGATTATTTCCTTATTTTTTAAAGTGATTTTGTTATAATTTATGTCTTTTCAACTTTTTCCTTGTCAAAACTATAAAGGTAAGGAGCCTTGTTGGCCGCACCGGTATACAATTTCTCATGTCGTTTTAAAATATCCATACTAAGCATTTTCCGTTGGAAGGTGGTACGTCTAAATTCTTTGTTTAGAATGGTCTCATACACTTTTTGTAATTCCTTCATGGTAAATTTTTCGGGCAAAAGATTTTCTCCGATGGGTTTTTTGCCAAGGTCATTTCTAATGGACTCCAATGCTTTTTCGACAATCTCAGCGTGGTCTATCATTAGAGTTGGCAACTTGTTGATGTCATACCAATTGATGGAATCCGAAAACTTATCCGGGGTAGGTTGCACTTGGTTGTAATTGATCAGGGCATAATATCCAACAGTGATGAATCTATCAAGGACCCAATGATCCGATGTCAAGGTGTACCCTTTTCCGGCAGCAATCTTTTTAAAGGGATAGGCACTGTCCCTGTTTTTCTTTCCAAAAGTGTGAAACTGTTCCAGATGAATTTTTTCCAGCCCTGTTCTTTCCCGAACCCCTCTTTTAACAGCATCGTATAAATCTTCATCCCGCCGAATAAACCCTCCAGGCAATGCAAATTGGCCGGAATTTTGATATTCCAAGATTAATATTTTCAATTCTTTTCCAGTAAAACCTAGGATTACCGTATCATAGGCAATATTGGTTATATGTTCTGATTCTAATGGTAGCATGTTGTAAACATCGCAAAATTTACATCAAAAAAATATAATTACGAAAAAAAGAAAGTATTATTGTAACGAATTGATACAATAAATAGGGTTGAGTTGAGAATATAAAAATATGTTTTGCCCATGTTTCTGGCTTCCGGAACGGTCAAAGGAAAAAACAACGCACTTCCCGTTTAGGTTTATATTGAAAATGGTAATGTAGAAGGGAACTACGATAGCCATTCAGAAATATTTTGTCAATTCTATTTTGCATGCTAGTCCCAATTGGTGGGAAATCGCACAATTGGCCGAATGCCAAAACAACTGATGGCAATCCACTTCAAGTAGTTATTTCTTAGGAGCTTAAATTGTGGAGTATAGCCACAGATTTTTTGGGTGGAAAATGTGTTGAACAATGAAAGGTTGAGCCATAACAATTAGGTGCTTTTTTGTTGTTTTTTAAACGCAAAAAAAGGAAGGATTATAGCTCATTGAATATCGGTTTGACCGCCATGCAAAGTTGGCCGCGGATTTTTCGTAAATATCAAATCGCATTATATGACGGAGTTGAATTTTATTTTTGCATTATATAATGTTAAAATATTGCCAATTGTAAAATTTTAACTATTATTGTTCCTGATTGAGACAATATGCACGGTCGAGGTCAATCAAAATAACTAAACTAAATAGACTATCTATGAATCAAAACAAAATTCAGATTTTGACAAGATGGGCTGATTCGTTAAAAGCGTTTCAGGCATTCTTTTTGTCAATGACAATGATGTTGGTGGGTGGATCTGCATTAGCAGCGGCCCCGGACTTGGGTGAAGCCACTTCACCCCCTTACCAAGTAACCATAACAGGTACAGTTGTGGATAATTTTGGAACCCCTTTACCTGGTACCAACGTTATTGTAAAGGGTACCACTAATGGCACACAGACAGATTTTGATGGTAATTATTCCATTACAGCTGCTTCTGATGCTACCTTGATTTTCTCTTATGTAGGATTTAAAACCACTGAGATTCCAGTAAACGGCAATACTACCATTGATGTTACTATGGAAGAGGATGCAGCCGCATTGGATGAGGTTGTGGTAACTGGGTATGGTACCCAAACAAGAGGGGAATTAACAGGTTCTGTGGGAACAGTAGATGTGGAAGAAGCCACTAAAACACCTGTTGTCAATGCCGCGGAAGCCTTACAAGGGCGTGTTTCCGGTGTTACAATTACCAATAATGGTTCGCCAGGAGCAGCTCCAGTGGTGCGTATCAGGGGTTACGGAACAGGTAACAGCAACGACCCCTTGTATATTATTGATGGGGTGCAAACAGACGATCCTGGTATCCTGAACTCAATAAACCCTGCCGATATCGAGCAGATGAACGTTCTTAAGGATGGTGCTGCAGCTATTTATGGGGCAAGGGCATCCAATGGTGTTGTGATTGTAACTACCAAAGGTGGCGGTTATAACCTGAACACGGCAAAAGTTTCGGTGGATATGTACACAGGATTCTCTGTGGCAACCAATTTACCGGATATGTTGAACACTCAACAACATGGGGAAATGCTTTGGCAAAGTATCCTAAATGATGGTGGAACACCTTCGCACCCACAATATGGTAATGGTCCAAGCCCAGTAATTCCTTCTACGATCCAGGGGGTTCCTGTTACTATGAATGTTAAGCCTGGAGGTACTGACTGGGTGGAGGAAATCTACAGAAGTGCCATTACCCAGAACGCTTCCATTACTTTGGAAAATGGTAACGAAAAGTCTAAATTCCTTTTCTCTGCATCATATTTGAACCGTCAAGGTATTCAGATCCATACTGGTTTTAAAAGAGGAAATGTACGATTGAACTCCGAGTTTAAGATCGGGGATAGAATACGGATTGGACAGCACGCCAATATTTCTTTTGATAGAAGGAGCGGAGGACAATCTTGGTTCAATTTTGCACAAAGAATGTCTCCTTTGGTCCCTGTTTATGATGCGGATGGTAATTTTGGCGGTAACTATAGTAACGATACGGGCCTATCCAACCCTAACAACCCTGTTGCGGAAGCTACAAGGCAAAAAGATAACTTTGCCAAGACCTTTAGGGTGTTCGGGGATATTTATGCCACATTGGATATTATTGACGGACTACAGTTCAAAACTTCCTTTGGTGGTTCTATTAGAGCCTACAACGATAGACGTTTTAGGGCGTTGATCCCGGAATCTTCCGAACCTATCGCCACAAATACATTGACGGAGGCCGATCAGGATAATTATGAGTGGGTTTGGACGAATACTCTGAACTACAACAAATCCTTTGGTGATCACAGTATAAATGCTTTGATCGGTATTGAAGCTTTGGATAACCACGGAAAAGGAAAAGAAATTTCCAGAACGGATTATTTCTTCGAAACACCGGACTACTATTTGTTGAGCAATGGTGGTGGTGCGCCTAACGTAGCTTATGCTTACGATAACGCAAACTCACTTTTCTCTTTGTTCGGTACTGTAAATTACGATTACGATGGTCGTTATTTATTGACGGCAACAGTACGTCGTGATGAATCCTCTAGATTTGTCGGGGACAACAAGAGCGATATATTTCCTTCGTTCAGTGCAGGATGGGTAGTAAGTAACGAATCTTTCTGGCCGGTAGATTCCTTTGTGAGTCGATTGAAACTTAAAGGTTCTTGGGGACAATTGGGTAACCAAACACTGCCTGTGAACAATCCAACCATTAATATTTCCGTATTGAGCGAACAATATGCCAACTACGTGTATACAGGTAGTGGTGGTGCATCACAGGGTGCGCTTTTATCCGCTGCTGGTAACCCGAATTTGAGATGGGAAACCTCTGAAACCACCAACTTTGGTGTGGAACTTGGTTTCTTTGATAACAAATTGAACCTATCAGCAGAGTATTTTAATATCAAAACCAAGGATTTGATCAATCAGGATGAACAATTGTTCAGTTCAACAGCTATTGATGCCGCTCCACCTTATGTAAACTTGGGCTCTATCGAGAACACAGGTGTGGATGCAACCTTAAGCTATTCTGATCAAACCGATTCAGGATTTAGCTATGGGATTGATCTTAATTTCTCGCATTACAAAAACGAGGTGGTTGATTTGATCAGTGCTTTCCAAACAGGTTTTGGAGGTTTTAGAACTACGGGAACTGTTACTAGAACGCAAGAAGGACAGCCCATTTCATCTTTCTATGGTAGAGTGGTAGATGGTATTTTTGCTTCGGAATCAGAAGTGTCCTCAGCGGCAGATCAAGGATTTTCGACTCCTGCAGATGGTGTAGGAAGATTTAAGTATGCTGATTTGAACAATGATGGTGTAATCAATGATGACGATAGAACCTTTATCGGTTCTCCTCACCCTGATTTCACTTATGGTATCAACTTGAGAGCTGCCTATAAAGGTTTTGATATGTCAGCTTTCTTCCAAGGATCACAAGGGAACGAAATATTCAACAACGATAAAGTGTATACCGACTTCCCAACCTTCTTTAATGCCAACAGAAGTGTAAGGGTGCTGGATTCATGGACTCCTGATAATTTGGATGCCGAATTGCCGGCGTTGAGCCAGAGTATATCAAACAATGAAGGTACGGCAAGTTCATTCTTCGTAGAAGATGGTTCCTATATGCGATTGAAAAACCTTCAAATTGGGTACACCTTTAATGAAGAGGTTTCCAGTTATTTGGGAATGGACAGTGTTCGTTTCTACCTTCAAGGAACCAATTTGTTGACTATAACCGATTATGATGGGGTAGACCCAGAATTGCAACCCAGATTTAATGGCGGTGCTGTAGATAACCTTACTATAGGTGTTTCGGACAACAATTACCCATTGGCTGCAATCTATTCCTTCGGAGTTAATCTAAAATTTTAAAAAAATGAGAAAGAAGATATTATTTTCAACAATATTTGCAGGTCTGTTGCTATGGGCCTGTAGCGAAGATTTCACGGAAAAGCCCGCTACGGGGGCGCTTTCGGATGAAGCCTTACAAAATGCTTTAGGGGTAGACCTAAAGTTGACCGCGGCCTATTCCGCAATGGACGGTGAACGTATAAATAGACAAGGAGAGGGTGTTGCCGCTGGTGGAGATAACTGGTGGACAGACGTGGTTTCCGATGATGCCCACAGAGGTAGTACCGATGGTGACAACACAGCCCTGTTCCAGGTGGAAACCTTAGACTGGCAAACCGGTAATAACTGGTTTTTAGGACGATGGAGTGCTCTTTTTGGAGGAGTGAACCGCTGTAATGCCGTTTTGGATTTGATCAATCAAATCGAAGAAGGAGATTTTACAACACAAGAAGGTGAAGCTTATTTCCTTAGAGGATACTACAACTTTGAACTTCAAAAGTTTTACGGTAATGTACCGTTCTTGACTGTAGAGAATTTGGTTAACCAAGAGTTCAACCAACCCAACCCAGGTCCTATTTGGGCTGAAATCGAAGCTGATTTTCAGGCAGCCATTGATAGATTGGGCAATGATATTGTTGTTGGTAGAGCCAATGCTTGGGTAGCCAAGGCCTTTTTGGGCAAAGTGTATTTGTACCAAGGAAAATACGAGCAGGCCTTGCCATTGTTCAATGATGTGATCAACAATGGACCTTACTCATTGAACGAACAATTTGTGGACAACTTTAATGCTGCTGGGGAAAATGGACCAGAATCCATGTTTGCCATTCAATTTGCTTCAGATGATGGACGTTCCTTCAACGGAAATGGTGCCGGTACGTTAAACTTCCCAGGTGGAGGACCATTGGGTACTTGCTGTGGTTTTTACCAACCAACACAAGATTTGGCAAATGCCTACCAAACAGACGGTTCCGGATTGCCATTGTTGGATTCCTATGCCGCAACTGATGTAGCCAATGATTATGGAATCAACAGTGACGAGCCTTTTACGCCCCACACAGGGCCACTAGACCCGCGAATTGATTATACGATTGGTCGAAGAGGTATTGATTACAATGGATTCGGTATACACCCGGGTAAAGAGTGGATAAGGGCAACCTTTGGTGATATTTCCGGGCCCTATTTGCCCAAAAAGAATATGTACCAAGCCGATGAAGTGGATGCCAACCGCGGTACAGGGGGTTGGGGATCGGACTGGTCAGGTATCAACTACAACGTAATGCGATTCGCCGATGTATTGTTGATGGCTGCCGAGGCAGCTACAGAACAGGCCAGCCCAAATCTACCTTTGGCTTTGGAATATGTTAACCGGGTACGTAACAGGGCAAAAAATATGACCCCGGTACAAACTGTCGATGGTACAGGAGATGCTGCCAATTATCAAATTGAACCTTATGCATCCTTTGGAAGTCAAGACTTTGCAAGAAAAGCAATACGTTTTGAGCGTCGTTTGGAATTTGGTATGGAAGGACACAGATTGTTCGATTTGAGAAGATGGGGCAATGCTAAAGAGACCATCAACACCTATATTGCAAACGAAGGTGAAGATTTCGACCAAGCGAATTACGGTTCCAAATTTGGTGCATATCAAGATAAACATGATCTTTTCCCAATTCCAGTTAATGCAATCGACCAAAGTGGAGGTGTATTGACACAGAATACTGGATATTAATAAAAGTAGTCTGAGTTAGTTTAATTTAATTCGAGTTAGTAAATAGGTTGCCAAAATATTTTGGCAACCTATTTTAATTATAGACAAGTCCTGTTAATTAAAAATTAATCATTATTAATTGAACATTAACCATGGATGGTTCAAATACAGTACCCGAATTTGTATTTTTACCCCTTGTACATTTTAATAACAACGAAAGTCAGTTCGAGTGTTTTTCCTTCGAAAAACACCTGTCTACCACAGGTAGAAAATCTTTCTTCAATTTGATTTCAAAAGATTGCTCAAATTGATGAATTTCAATCAAAAGGCACAAGGAGCATATTTTTAGTGTGAGGTGAGCCCATCAGCTAAAAAATTAATCCAATTGATTTCTTTTTGATGGACACTGGTTTTTCAGTATTCAAACATTGGTGTAACATCAAAATTTTGGTTAACCCGTAAAATTTCAGCACAGTGAGCAAAAGTTATATTTATATTGCATTGGCTTCATTACTGGTCATTTCTTGTTCCAAGAAACAAGAGGACACTTTGTTTACTCCAGTTTCATCCGACCATTCCGGGATTACATTCAACAATAAAATAGTTGAGACCGATAGTTTTAACATTCTCACAAGCGAATACATCTTCAATGGAGGAGGGGTTGCCGTAGGTGATTTTAACAATGATGGCAAACCTGATCTTTTTTTTACAGGTAACCAAGTAACCAACAAGCTATACCTTAACCAAGGTGATTTTGAGTTTAAGGACGTAACCCAAGCATCTGGTGTGGAAGCCGCCGATAAGTGGAAAACTGGTGTTGCGGTGATCGACATTAACAATGATTCCCTGCTCGATATTTATGTCTGTGCCGCCATGTACGAAAGCCCCGAGGAAAAGGCCAATATGTTATATATAAATCAAGGAGTGGATGATGATGGCATTCCTATTTTTAAAGAAATGGCCAAGGAATATGGCGTTGCAGATACCGGAAATAGCATGAATGCTGCATTTATAGACTATAACAAAGATGGCTTATTGGACCTATATGTGCTTAACAATGTGGATATACATGTACTGCCGGCAAACTATAGGGAAAAGATCACTGATGGTTCCTCTTTGAGCAACGACCGTTTATACCGTAACAATGGCGATGGGACCTTTACCGATATAACCATGGAGGCGGGCATTACCATTGAAGGCTACGGTCTTGGCGTGGCCATTTCCGATTTGGATTATGACGGTTGGCCGGATATTTATGTAAGCAATGACTATCTGAGCAATGATATTATGTACATTAACAATGGGGATGGGACCTTTACCGATAAAATAAGTGAGTCCATAAAACATCAAAGTAAATTTTCCATGGGCTCCGATGTGGCCGATTTTAACAACGATGGCTATCTCGATATCCTTACTTTGGATATGCTCGGGGAAACAAATTATAGGTTAAAAACAACCATCAAGGCAACCAAGTACAACGATTACTATATGAATGATAGGTATGGCTACGACTATCAGTATATGCGTAACATGCTTCAAATGGGTCAAGGTCCCGATATGCCCTATAGTGAAATTGGCCTTATGGCGGGCATCGCCAAAACCGATTGGAGCTGGTCACCACTTTTTGTTGATGCCGATAACGATGGACGTAAAGATATATTGATTACCAATGGTTTTCCACGGGACATTACCGATCTGGATTTTGGGGAATTCAATTTCAATGTTCAAAAATACCTAAGCCCTTCACAAATTTTGGACTCCATTCCAGTGGTCAAAATACCCAATTACGCTTACCGCAATGAAGGTGATGGACAGTTTAAGGATGTAGGTGAAGCATGGGGGTTGAGTATCCCTTCCTTTTCAAACGGAGCGGCATTTGCCGATTTGGATGCCGATGGCGACATGGATTATGTGGTGAACAACATCAATGATGAAGCCTTTCTTTTCAAGAATAACCTTGAAACAAAGCAAAAAGAGGATAAGAATTTCCTTCAGTTGGATTTGAAAGGCCCAAAAAACAATCAGGCAGGTCTGGGGACCAAGGTGGCCCTACGTTTTGGGGACGGCACCTTTCAATATTACGAGCATCAGTTGAACAGGGGCTATTTATCAACAGTACAGAGTATGCCCCATTTTGGTGTGGGATCGCAAAAAACAATCGCATCCCTCGAAATAGTATGGCCCGATGGAAAATACCAAGAGTTGACCAATGTACCGATCAATCAAACCTTGGCAATCGATTATAAGGAAGCCTCTTCCTTAGAAGGCAAGCAATTGGCATTTCCCTTGGCACCCAAACAGACCACTCCCATATATCAGGAAATATCGGAGGAAGTGGGTGTCAATTATCTCCATAAGGAAACGGACAAGGTTGATTTTTATGTGCAGCCCACATTGCCCCACAAGCTAACCCAAAATGGACCTCGACTTGCAAAAGGGGACATCAACGGAGACGGCTTTGAAGATTTTATCATTGGAAGCTCTTCCGGCCACTCCCCAATGATCTTTATACAGGATTCCAAAGGAACATTTACCGGCACAGTTTTGTTTGAAGAAGAAGAATATAAAAAATACGAAGAGACGGGTATTTCCCTTTTTGATTTGGACAATGATGGGGACCTTGATATTTATATGGTTGTGGGCAGTAATGAATTTGATTTGGGCTCACCATATTATCACGATTACCTAATGGTCAATCGGGGTAATGGCAAGTTTACCATGGCCAAGGACAAAATGCCGGAGATAAATTCCAGTGGGTCGGTAGTAGAGGCCGAGGACTTCGATGGAGATGGCTATGTGGATCTATTTGTTGGTGGACGCACCCCCTTTTCACAATACCCCAAACCGGACAATTGCTACCTGTTGAAAAACGAAAAGGGTAAACTGGTCGATGTGACAGAGGCATACAGTAAAGCACTCAGGACCCCGGGAATGATCACCGATGCCAAATGGGCTGATTTGGATAACGACAGTTTGAAGGATCTTATCTTGGTGGGCGAATTTATGCCCGTAACCGTTTTTATGAACAAAAAGGATTCCTTTCAGCAAATGGACCAAACAGGCATGCAGCAACTATCAGGTTGGTGGGAATGTGTCTTGGCAGAAGATTTTGATGGCGATGGCGATGTGGATTTACTGGCAGGAAACTTGGGGGAGAACAATCTATACAATCCTTCCGAAGAAAGACCTGTAACCATGCTGGCCAAAGATTTTGACAATAATGGAGCTATTGACCCTGTATTGTTTGCGTACTTTAAAAGCAATTTTGAGGATCCCACTTACCAACCATATCCCGTTAGTTTTTGGGGTGATCTTATGGGCCAAAGTCCCATGTTCAGGAAAAAGTTCAATTATTTCCGGGAATTTGCCACGACCACCAAGAGTGGCTTGTTTACGCCCGAAGAACTTGAGGGAGCCGATGAATTAATGGCAAATCACGATCAAACCACCTATTTTGAGAATGATGGCAACGGACAGTTCAAAATGGGAGAGCTTCCGTGGCAGACCCAATCGGCACCCATAAAGTGTATGATCACGACACAGGCAGGAGGCAGCGCCCCTACCGACGTGCTCATGATTGGAAACGATTTTGGCAATGAGGCTTTTATTGGGCGATATGATGCCTTTAACGGCGGTGTTTTGCTCGGAGACAGCCAAGGAACGTTTGAGTTTAAAAATGCCGAGGAAAGCGGCTTTAAGGTTGCCGGTGACGCGAAGGACATGATACAGGTTGAAAGGGCAGATGGAGGAAACCCATATATTATTGTAACCCAAAATAGGGGCAAAGCATTGGTTTTTACCAAGACTGAGTAATTTTTACAAAATATTATAATTGAGATAACATGGTTTGCTCAGCTATATGAACAAACCATGTTTATTTTATTTATTTAGCCCAGCTTGGGATAACGTGATCAGCAATGCCAATTGAATGGATTCATCGCCTGCTTCATCGTTCAAGTACCACTCGTGCAGGGAATGGGCTCCGCCTCCTTGTCCTCCACGGCCAATACATACGGCCGGAATTCCTTTGGAAACCGGTATATTGATGTTGGTTGAACCGCGGCCCAAACGTGGGGTCTTCCCAAAATACTTGGTGGCGGCCATGGTTCTTTGGATCAAGGGCAGTGAGGCAGGCAGTTCCCCAGATGGCCTATCACCAATTTTTATTAGCTCGTAGCTTACTTCGCCGCGCACACCGCTGGCATTGTATTCCATAATGGCTTTTTCCACGGAGGCTTTAAAGATGGACTCGATTTCATCAAGGTTTTTGGGATCAATGGCACGCATATCAACTTCCATCCAAGACTCAAACGGAATGGAATTTACAGAAGTGCCGCCACCGATTCTACCAACATTGAAACTTGTTTTAGGGATATCCCCGGAAGTATATGCCCATGCATCCTTGGAAAAAATAGCTATGGCTTTTCCCAAGGCATGATGGGGGTTGGCAAGGCCAAAGGCCCCCCAAGAATGTCCACCTTGCCCTTTTATGAGCAATTTATAACGTTTGGAGCCCAATCCAGCGTTGCTTATTCTTCCCAAACCACCGCCATCAATAGCGATCCAAGAATCAATGTCCAATCCCGATTCATTGAACATATATTTCATGCCCCGTAGGTCTCCAAGGCCTTCCTCACCAACGGAACCTACGATCAATACATCTTTTTCAGTTTTTATATCTGCTTTGTTCATGGCTTTGAGCATGCTGATGAGCATGGCCAGGCCACGTGTGTCATCGCCAATTCCCGGGGCTTTTAAGGTGTCTCCCACTTTTTTAACGGTAACATCGGTTCCCTCTGGGAAAACTACATCCAAGTGGGCATCTACCCCAACATAGCCCGATTGGCCAGATGTACCTTTTCGCAACCCGATGACATTCCCTACCTTGTCCGTCCAAATGCTATCAACACCTGCTTCTTTCAACATTTTGGCAAAAACCTTTCCCCGCTCATCTTCCATAAAAGGAGGGGCCAAAACCTCTGTTAAAGTAATCAGGTCTTCCGTAGTTTGATTTTTTTGGGCCTTTATCAGTTCAAAAGCTCTCTTGACCTGTTTTTTCTTGGCCAAGCGTTCCACTTCCTTGGTGTATTTTTTTTCAATTTCTTCCTGGGCCATTATCGAACCGGATAGCAGGCCAAAGGCCATAATGAGGCCGAATGTGAGTTGTTTCATAATCAAGTATAGTATTGGTTTTCTAAAAAGCTGTTTCTGATTTTGTGTTCATGTAAAGTTATCGCAATGGTTTCTTATAGTGTTATTTGGGATGTATCCAATTTTCTAAGCTCGGCAAATGCTTTTTGGAGTCTGGCCGTTACTTCTCCAATGGCATCATTTTCATAAAAAACATGGTGGCCCAATTGAGCAATGGATGCCACTTGGGTAGTGGTGCCGGTAAAAAACGCCTCGTCCATATTTTTAATTTCATTTTCTGCCACGGGCTTTTCAATAACAGGTATTTCCAACTTTCTGCAGAGTTTTATAACAATCTGCCTGCTTATGCCATTCAAAATATGTTCGTTGGCCGGATGTGTGATTACATTTCCGTCCTTCACGAAAAAAATATTGGTATGCGAACCTTCAGAAATCATACCGTTTCGGACCAAAACAGCTTCATCCGTATTTGCGTTCATTGCCGTTTCGTTGGTCATAATGTTGCCTAATAGTGAAATGGATTTGATATCGCATCTGTGCCATCTAAAGTCGGGTTCTAGAACGGCTTTCATGTTTTTAAGGTTGATGGGAGGGAGATTGCATGGCAGCGCATACATCATCACGCTAGGGGGAACGTTTTTTGGGTACGCGTGTTTTCTGGGGGCCACTCCACGGGTAACTTGCATGTAAATCAAGCACGATTCACCTTCCAAGCCAGCCGCATGAAGAAATCCGTCCAGATTATCATCAATTTCCTTGACGTTGTATGGGATGCCAATTTTGTCCAGATTGTCCTGCAATCGGTCCAAATGTGCCTTTTTGTAGAACATGCCATTTTCCAATTGCACCATTACTTCGTAAATACCATCCCCGAATAAAAATCCGCGGTCAAAAACCGATATTTTGGCATTGTCGGCCGTTACTGTTTTTCCATTCAGATAGACTTTTTCAGGAAAGTTTCCTTTGGGCAACATTAAGGTTGGTTTTAAATGGAAGGCTTTCCAAAATGTCGATTTTCGTCAACCCAAACTTGGTTCGAGTGCTCGTGCCGATTTGTTTGCCGTTGTAACAAAATTAGGAATACTGTGCATGTAGCGGACAGTAATCCAGAATGATGTACTTCAATACTCTTTGGACAACCCCGTATTATATTGTTGTGAAGGTAATTGTTATTTCCTAAAATTAAAACCCAGCAATAAAGTTTGTAGCGGGGTAAATAAATTTTAGAAAAACAATACGTGTCTTTAAATAAATTCAATGTCGTTAACAATAGATTTAGATGGTTGGTTTTTATAATTATAAAGATTTGTCGTACTTCACGAAAAAAGATAAACCATGACGATTTTTGTTGATATGGACGAGGTGATTGCAGATGCCTACAATGCCCATTTAAATATTTACAATCAAGAGTTTAATGCCCAATTAACACTGGAAGACTGCCAAGGCAAGGAATTTTGGCAATGTGTTCCAGTGGAACATCAACAATCGATAAAAGACCACACTAGGCGAGATGGTTTTTTTGGTGATTTGAAAGTAATTGCCGATAGCCAAGAAGTGCTTGAGGCGTTAAGCGAAAAGTATGAAGTATATATTGCTTCGGCAGCCATGGAGTTTCCACAGTCCTTGAGGGAAAAGTCGGATTGGTTGGACAAGCATTTTCCCTTTATTCCGTGGCAAAAACGAATTCTCTGCGGGAACAAGCATGTTTTAAAGGGTGATGTGCTCATAGACGACCGAAGCAAGAACCTCGAGCCTTTTGAAGGCAGGTCCATAATGTTTACATCACCGCACAATACAAAGGTCACAGCCTTTGAACGTGCGGATACTTGGAAGGATATCGCCGACAAACTTTTGTAACTTGTAACCGCAATGCAAAAAAAACTATCCAAGTTACTGTTATTGGCCGGTACATTTATGTTTCAGGCGTGTGCTGCACAATCCCATTTGGTGCAGGACGAAATGGAGACCATCACCAAAGAAAATTTAAAGTACTACCTCTATTATCCTGAAGACTACTTCGCATCGGAAGACAGGGATTTTGGCCTGTTGCTGTTTCTTCATGGCGGGGGTGAATCTGGAGGGGACATCAAAGAGGTCAAATACAACGGCCCGCCAAAAATGCTTGCCGAGGGCAAACAATTTCCCTTTTTGATCTTGGCCCCGCAAAATCCCCACGCACAAAAATGGTGGAATACGGACGCAGTCGTCCAATTATTGGACTCCGTTGTCAATACCAATAGGGTGGATAAAAATAGAATTTACTTGACCGGGCTGAGCAGGGGCGGAAGTGCATCTTGGGAACTGGCCACGCAATATCCGGACAAGTTTGCGGCCATGGCCGTAGTTTGCGGTATGACGCCCTTGCCCTATGCCCATTGGATAGATAAGAACATGCCCATCTGGGTTTTTCATGGCGATGAGGATCAGGTAATCCATGTGGAGGAATCTGACAAGATGGTGGAAAAGTTGAGAGCGATGGGCCGCGATGTTCGCTACACAAGATACAAGGGCGTAGGCCACAACGCATGGAAACGGGCTTACACGACCGACTCACTCTATACTTGGTTGGCAGAGCAAAAACGCATAAACTAAATTTGATGAAATACCCGATTATTTTCCTAGGTCTTCTTTTGACGGTTAGCTGTAAACAAAAAGCCAAAAGCCAAAATGAATCTGTCCAAACCGAAACAGCAATTCGTTTGGACTCCATTTCCAGTGATACCATTATCAAGGAGGAAAAACCTGTTTTAAAAACATTCGAGGGATTGGCCGATACCACTTTTGTGCGACTGGCCGATTTTAGTGAAGATTTTGCATATGACATGCGCTATGCCACCGAGAATAATTTTTTAAAGGCCAAGGTGTACGACTGCGCCGAATGCTATACAAGGGTAAAAACAGCAAAGGCATTGATTAAGGCCAACAAGGATTTTATGGAAAAAGGGGTAAAAATCAAGTTTTTTGATTGTTATCGCCCCAACTCGGTACAATACAAAATGTGGGAGATTGTCCCCAACCCCCAATATGTAGCCAATCCAGATAAAGGATCTATTCACAACAAGGGCGGTGCCGTGGATATTACCTTGGTTGACCTGGAGGGCAATGAACTTGATATGGGAACCGATTTTGATTACTTCGGGAAAAGGGCCTATCATGACAATATGGATTTGCCACAAGAGATCTTGGATAACCGAAAACTGTTAAAGGAGACCATGGAAGCACACGGTTTTTGGTCCATCAGAACCGAATGGTGGCATTATAACCTTTCAGCTGCCACCAATGATAGGGTCGCCAATTTTAAATGGGAATGCGACGATTAAATCTTTTTGCACAGCAAAAAAATCAAGTTGTCGTTGATATCGGTGGTAAAGAACAGGTAGGTCTCGCCCCCATCTTTGATAGTATGCCTTTTGCGAAGCTCGGCAACCGATAAGGGGAAGTTCCTTGTTGTGATGTTCGCTTTTGGGACGGCCATTGATCTTATGGACTTTTTGGAATAAGGAAGGGTCTTTTCAATGGTAAATCTTCTCCCGGGAAAATCTACAAGAGTGTCAGCAGTGTATAAATGGGAGTGGGGGTGGAGTTTTTTAAGCTTGTAGGTTTTGGCTACGGACTTAAACCCACCGGACTTTAAAATAGCGGCATTGGGTTCGTACAAATGAGCGGAAGGCTCCCCAAAATCAATGGCGGTATTTTGTTCTTCTTCCAGTTTAAAATTAAATTCATCGGTTCGGTCTGGCAGTAAATTGATGGTTTTTATTCCAATGCTTCCGCTGTATCCCTTTTCTAAAATAAAGAGGAGTTCCTTTACTTCGTTATTGGTGGCCACAACATGAACCTCTTTTACGAATTCCAGTTCCCCAATCCCTTTTTTTATATCTAAAAGCGGGGATGTTTTTATGAGAATATGTTGTGTTCTTTCAAAAATCAAAGACAGGTGTTCGGGTACATCGGGCAGGCAATCCTCTAAGAGAAAAACCTTTCCTTTTTTATCACTTCTTCGGGAGGGATCAACATAGATCCAATCAAAATTTTGTGTTGATTCCTTTAAAAATGTAATGCCATCTTCGGGCAGGCATTTTATGTTGTTCCGCCCTAAAACCTTGAAATTATGGGCTGCAATTTCACTCAGTTCCGAATTGATTTCACAATGAAGGACGGAAGCCATTTTTTTTGAAAAAAAGTAACTGTCGACACCGAATCCCCCCGTAAGGTCCACCAAGGTTTTTCCACTTACAATTCGGGCCTTATATTCAGCTGTCGATTCGGAGCTGGTTTGTTCAATATTGAGTTTGCTTGGGTAGTAGATATGGGATGAGGCAAACCAAGTGGGCAGTTTATCCCGACTCTTTTTTTTAGCTTCTATCTGCTCGACCAGCTCTTTTTGGGAAATGCCCTGAAAAACAGGTTTTTTAAGTAAAATTGACAGGGTGTCTGCGGAGATGTTTTTTGATATAAAATCCTGGACACCGATAGTTAAAATAATATCGTTCAAACCGGTGCTATAAGTTTTTGGTCAATTTCTTCACAAAGGAATATTCCGTTAAAAACTCCTTTAAAACAACCTTTATGGCCGTATATCCGGGTACTGCGACCACCATTCCGACCACACCGAACAAAAGCCCTGCAATAATGATGATCAGAAAAATCTCCAGAGGGTGGGACTTTACGCTTGTGGAAAAAATAAAGGGTTGTGAAAAGAAATTATCAATGAGCTGACCTACCGTCAAACCAATAAAAACATACATGGCCTTTGGCAAAATAACAGTGCTGAAATCTGCCCCGAGCGAACTGGTCATGGTCAGGGTAATCATGATCACTCCCCCAATGATCGGACCTATGTAGGGGATGATATTGAACAGGGCGCACAAGAATGCAATAACAATGGCATTTTCAACGCCCACGATCAATAGTGCTATGGTGTAAATCACAAAGAGTATAAAGAGTTGAAGTAAAATCCCGGCAAAGTATCTGGAGAGCAGGTTATTGATCTTGTCAATGGACTTTACCAGATTGCTTTCTTTGTTGTCCGGTACAAAGGTCAAGATGCCATTTTGCATCAATTTACTGTCCTTTAAAAAGAAAAAGGAAATAAAGAGAACGGAAAAAAGGCCAACGCTGAAATTGCTCAGTGCATTGACAAACGAGTTAAGAAAATTGGGGATAAAACCCAGATCCAATCCTTGTAACACATTTTCTTCGATGTGGGATTCGTTCAGCAAGGTGTTGAAACTTCCCGTTGAGGCACCAAAATAGTCCAAGGTTTGAATGTAAAGCGTGTTAAGGTCGGCTTTAAGTGCTTCAATATCCAGTAGGGACAGATTTTTACTTTGTTCGGCGATCAGGGGGATAAAAAGGGCGAGTATCCCTAAAAAAATGGCCAGCATGAATATCATGGTAACCACAACGGCCAAGGTATTGGGAAACTTGAGCTTTCTTCGCAGGAACAATACGATGGGTCTGCCCAACAAGGCCAAAACCGCTGCAATGGCCAAATACGCCAATACGGACTGGATTTTGTAAAAAAACCAACCTAAAAGAACCACACCGACCATAATGGCCACTGCCCGTAATATTCCGTTGGCGATTGTTTTGGCATTCATGTTTTAATTTTTAAAGGCATATTCCACAATATTGGCTCCCATTTGTAAGGCTTTCAACCGAACTTCTTCCGGGTCGTTGTGCACGCTCGGATCTTCCCAGCCATCCCCAAGGTCGCACTCGTAAGTGTAGAGCAAAACTAATCTTCCCCGATTAAAAACCCCAAAGGCCTGCGGTCTTTTCCCATCATGCTCGTGGATTTTGGGAAGTCCATCCACAAACTTGAATTTTTGCGAAAATATGGGATGGTCGGCACCCAGTTCCTCCAAGGGTTTGTCCGGGAAAACCTTTTCCAATTCCCTTTTCAGATAAGGTTCCATGCCGTAGTTGTCGTCAATATGTAAAAAACCTCCGGACAAAAGATAGGTTCGCAAATTCTGGACTTCTTCATCTGTGAAAAAGACGTTGCCATGTCCTGTCATGTGCAAAAATGGATATTTAAAAATAGAGACGCTCCCTGCTTCCACCGTTTCCGGTTCTGGATCGATCTTTGTATCAATATTGGTGTTGCAAAATTGAATTAAGTTGGGAAGTGCCGTGGGGTTGGAATACCAATCGCCCCCACCTCCATATTTAAGTACGGCAATCTGCTGGGCATGTATTGCAGTTACCGCAAAAAACAGTAGGGTACATATTAAATGGATATGTTGTTTCATATGGAAGCAGTTGACCAGCCTTTCAAAAATAGGATATTCCTTTGTAAAAAATAAAGTACGGTCCCATTAGTTGTTGATTGTGGCCACTGTTGTGCAGGCCACAATGGCCGCTGTCTCGGTGCGGAGTCGATTTCTTCCCAGGGCAATGGGGACATATCCCTTTTCTTTGGCCAGATCGATTTCTTCTTTGGAGAAATCACCTTCGGGCCCGATAAGTATCGTAACATCATTGTCGGCGATCACTCTTCGTTTTAACTCCATTTTCTCCCCATTTTGGCAATGGGCAATAAATTTTAGGCCAATGGTAGTATCGGATTCCAAAAAGTCCTTACAGGGTATTGGTGGGTTGATCTGTGGTAAAACTGTTTGCAACGATTGTTTCATGGCAGCTTGCAGTACACGCTCCATTCGTTCCAGTTTAATGGTTTTTCGTTCGGAGTGGTCGCAAATGATCGGGGTAATCTCATCCACGCCTATCTCGGTGGCCTTTTCCAAGAACCATTCATATCGGTCATTCATTTTTGTAGGGGCAACCACCAAGTGCAGTTTATATCTTTTTGGAATTGATTTACGCTGCGAAGTAATACGTGCCCTGCATCTTTTTTGGTCCGGCTCCAAGATTTCAGCTTCGAACAAATAGCCTTTGCCATTGGTGATGTGTACAATGTCTCCTTCGGATTTTCGCAAGACCCGGACAATGTGTTTGCTTTCATCGGGCGGAAAAACAAACTGTTTGGCACTATTGTCCAACGATGGATTGTAGAAAAGCTGCATAGTTAAAGTTTACATTAATGTCCCCTTTTGGGGAAATCCCTCGCCTTTGGGCGAAGACTTTGGTTTATTTTTATTTCACGTTCCGTCCCCACCCAATCTCACCATAGGGAAGAACCGTTCTCTCCTCCTTTGGAGGGGCTGGGGGAGGACTCTTTAGGCGAAACCTATAGCTAATTAGCTACCTATGGCGTAACGTGCCTTGGCGGCAATACTTTGGCCGGTGAACATCCCCTTTTCAAACTTAAGGTAACCAACAATACCGATCATGGCGGCGTTGTCCGTGCAATACTCAAATTTAGGAATAAAGGTTTGCCAGCCCAACTTTTCCTCTGCATCCTTAAGTCTTCCCCGAATTCCTGAATTTGCAGCAACACCCCCGCCAATGGCAATTTTATTTATACCGGTCTGGTCAACAGCCAATTGCAGCTTTTCCATTAATATCTCCAGAATGGTGAATTGCACCGAAGCACAAATATCATTCATGTTTTCGGAAACAAAATCTGGGTTCTTTTGGGTTTCTCGTTGTAAAAAATAGAGAATACTGGTCTTTAACCCACTAAAACTGAAGTTAAGTCCATCAACTTTTGGTTTTGGGAAGGTAAAGGCATCTGGATTGCCCAGTTTTGCATATTTATCGATCAATGGGCCACCGGGGTAGGGCAGTCCCATCAATTTGGCACTTTTGTCAAAGGCCTCGCCCACGGCATCGTCCAAGGTTTCGCCCAAGACTTCCATGGTAAAGTGATCCGTGACCTTCACAATTTGTGTATGTCCCCCACTAATGGTCATTGCCAAAAACGGAAATGTTGGGGAAGTCTGGTCCTTATCCTCGATAAAATGGGCGAGAATGTGGGCTTCCATGTGGTTTACCTCGATCAAGGGTATGTCCAGGCCCAGTGCCAAAGATTTGGCGAAAGAGGTGCCCACCAGCAAAGATCCCATAAGTCCGGGCCCTCGTGTAAATGCTATGGCAGATAGCTGTTTTTTGTCGATATTTGCCTTGGCCAAGGCTTGGTGTACCACGGGAACAATATTTTGTTGATGTGCCCTTGAGGCCAATTCTGGGACAACACCCCCATATTGCTTGTGAATTTCTTGGGTAGCTACCACATTGCTCAGTACTTTTGTATGGCAAAGCACGGCAGCAGAGGTGTCATCGCAGGATGATTCGATTGCAAGAATATATTTTTTTGGATTTTCCACGCGTTTTGGAACAAAAATTGGTTGTCAAAGGTAAAACATAAAAACCCTATCAAAAAACTTCGTAAAATACTGTTGCGTTTCCTTTTGGCCATTATCCTTATTCTGGTATTGGGCTCTTTGGTATTGTCCTTGCCTGCGGTACAGACCAAGTTGGGAAAATACGCTACCGATGCCTTAAACGAGGAGTTTGGTACAAACATCCACATTGAACGGATAAGCATGTCCCTGTTCAACATGAATGCAGGGATAAAGGGTATTTATGTGGAAGATTATAGGAAGGACACATTAATTTACATTCACAAGCTGACCACATCTATTTTAAACCTGCGTAATATGGCCAATAATAAGATGGAGTTTGGCGATATGGAATTGGACGGTCTTACCTTTAACTTAAAGACCTACGAAGGGGAAACGGACACCAATCTGGATGTGTTTGTGGCCAAATTGGATGACGGTAAGCCCAGAGACCCCGGAACCCCTCCATTTTTTATGTCTTCTGATGAGATTGAGATACATGGCGGGAAATTTAGGTTGGTCGATGAGAACCTCGAAAAACCAGAGGTGCTGAATTTCTCGGAAATTGAAGTTTTGGCGCACGATTTTAAGGTACTTGGACCGGATGTCTCCTTAAAAATAGACGACCTTTCCACCTTGGCAAAGCGAGGGATACGCCTTGAGAAATTGGCTACCGATTTTAAATACACCAAGCAACAGATGCGCTTTGATTCCCTGCTGATCGATACAGAGCAATCCGAACTAAAAGGTAATTTGGTGTTCAATTATGAGCGGGAAGATCTGGCCAATTTTGTTGATTTGGTGAAGATCGATGCCAATTTTACGGAATCTTCCGTGGCCCTAAACGAGATAAATGCGTTTTACGATGAATTTGGTCAGGACAAAACGGTGACCTTTACCGGGGACTTTAGTGGGGTGCTCAACCAACTCCAGGTAGATAATTTGTTTCTTTTTACCGATAATACAGGTATTCGGGGCGACTTTAGGTTCGATAACATTTTTAGTAGGCAGGCTCCCTTTGTATTGCGTGGTGATATAGACAACCTTACCTCCAGTTATTATCAATTACGGAGTATTTTGCCCCAAATATTGGGCAGGAACATTCCGGGGTCCGTTCAAAAATTGGGTCAGTTTACAGTGCGTGGGGATACGGAGATCACAGAGACCTCCATTGACGTAACCGTCAATTTGAACACTGCTGTGGGCGATAGCTACGTGGATCTTCAAATGACCAATGTGCAGACCATAGAAGATGCCTCGTACATTGGTTTTATTTCTTTGATCGATTTTGATATCGGGGAATTTATAGATAATGAAGACCTTGGACTTGCCTCTATGGACATGAACGTGGAAGGAAAGGGATTTGTAGCGGAGAGCTTGAATACCGAAGTTTCCGGGGACATCTACAAATTTGAATTCAACGATTACGAGTATAACAAAATAAAGGTTTCCGGTATTTTGAGGAACGAACTTTTTGATGGCGTGCTTTTGTGCAACGACGATAACTTTAGGTTCGATTTTCAAGGATTGGCCAATTTCGGGGCCCGGGAGAACAAATTCAACTTTGTGGCCGCAGTGGACTACGCCGACCTTAAGGAATTGAATTTTATCAACGATAGCATTTCCATATTTAAAGGGCATGTGGATATGGATATTGAAGGCAACAATCTTGACGACATGGCAGGACAGTTGCGTTTTTCCAATACCACCTATCAAAATGCGAACGACACCTACTATTTCGAGGATTTCAATGTGACCTCTTCCTTTGATCGGGACACCATACGAACCGTGGAGATTAACTCACCGGATATCATCACCGGATATATGCGAGGGAATTTCAAGGTAAACGAACTGGGAAGATTGATCCAGAATTCCATCGGAAGTATCTATACCAATTACCAGCCCTTTGAGATTTCGGGCGGTCAACATCTCGACTTCAACTTTAAGATTTACAACAAGATTGTTGATGTGTTTGTCCCGGAAATGGCTTTTGATGCCAACACCTATATTCGAGGGGCCATAAAGGCGGACCAAAGTGATTTTAAGCTCACCTTTAAATCGCCCAGTATCGAGGCCTTTGGGAACAAGTTCGATAATATTGAGTTGAAGATAGACAACAAAAACCCATTGTTCAACACCTTTGTGTCCGTGGAGGACATGTCCACGGTGTATTACGATATCAAAGATTTTAACCTGATCAATACCACCTTAAAGGACACCCTTTTCTTTAGAACGGAGTTTAAGGGAGGAAGCGAGTACAACGACAGCTATAACCTGAACTTTTATCACACCTTTAACGAAAACAACCGATCGGTCATTGGACTCAAAAAATCGGACATTAGCTTTAAAGGGAACACTTGGGTGCTCAACAAGAACGGGAACAATAAGAACAAGGTAATCTTTAACAGCTCCTTGGACAGCATCAGGATAGAGGATGTGGTCATGGACAACAATAACCAAGAACAGATTCGATTAAGGGGAGAGTTTGCGGATTCCACCTATAAAGATTTGGACCTACAGTTTAAATTGGTATCCCTAAACAAGATCACCCCGGCGATCGACAGCCTAAAACTGGACGGGAAAGTGGATGGCTTTCTCAATATTTTACAGAAAGATGGAAAGTATCTGCCCACTTCAAGTTTACATATCCAAAACTTCAGTATCAACAAGATGCACATGGGCGATTTGGAAGTTGGCATTTATGGCAACAACGACCTTACCGAGTTTGGCGTGAGCACCTGGCTCAATGATAAGGGAAAAGAACTCATGAGCATAAATGGAAAGGTCACCAACATAAACAATGAGCAAGAACTGGACCTGGTCGCTGACTTTACCGATTTTGCCCTAGAGCCCTTCAACCCGTTGGGGGAGGACATTATTTCCAATATTAGGGGAAAGGTCAGTGGCAATGCAACCATCACCGGTAATGTGGAAAACCCTGCTATTAATGGGGTGCTCAGCTTAAATGATGCGGGCATTGGAATTCCCTATCTCAACGTGGACTATGATTTTGCACCCTATTCCCAGGTACGCTTGTTTGACCAGACCTTTTATTTTGAAAATGTGGAGCTTTCCGACGTGGAGGAGGGCACCACGGCCACTTTGGACGGTACCATAAGCCACACCGGTTTTGATGATTGGTTCCTTGGGCTGGATGTGGATACCAATAACGACCGCTTCATGATTTTGAACACCGAATACGATGAGGAAACCCTCTATTACGGAACAGGTTTCATCAATGGAACGGGAAGTATTTATGGTCCAACCGATGCCTTGACCATTACTGTGGATGCCATTACGGCTAGGGGCACTTCCCTTAAGATCCCGTTGAGCGATGTGACCAGCGTAGGGGATTATTCATTTATCAATTTTTTGGAAAAAGGGCAATCCAAGTCCTTTGAGGAAGAACGGGTGTTGGATGAATACCAAGGGTTGGAAATGGCCTTTGACCTTGCTGTTACCCCCGAGGCAGAAGTGGAGATTGTAGTGGACCGGTCCACGGGAAGTTCCCTAAAGGGAACAGGGGAAGGTATTTTGTTGATCGAGATCAATACCAATGGAAAATTCAATATGTACGGGGACTTTGTTGTGGTGTCCGGGGAATATAATTTTAAATATGGCGGCGTCATAGATAAAAAGTTCAAGGTGCGTCCTGGGGGCACCATTCTGTGGGAGCGAGACCCACTGGCGGCACAATTGAACTTGGAAGCGGTATATTCCCTTAATGCCAATCCCGCGCCACTTTTGGACAATGCGGGATATACAGGAAGAATACCCACCGAAGTTGTTATAAGGTTGGACGGGGAACTGGAAAGCCCCAACATCAATTTTGGGATCGATTTTCCCGGCACGACCTCTGTAGTGCAGTCCGAACTGGAGTATCGCTTGCAAGATCCGACCATTAAGGAAAGAAACGCCTTCTTTTTGTTGGCACAGGGAACCTTTGTGAACCCACAATCGGGAGGGATCAACCAACAGGCCGTTACCGGAAACCTGATCCAGACCGCTTCAGGGCTTTTCAACCAAATACTATCGGGAAACAACGACAAACTTAACTTCGGGGTGTCCTACGAGCAGGGTTATAACGATCCCAACGCCGATATTGCCACGGAGGATAGGATAGGGGTAACGGTCTCCACACAATTGTCCGACCGTATTTTGGTGAACGGCAGGGTAGGGGTACCGGTCGGCGGCGTTTCGGAAACGGTGGTAGCCGGCGATGTTGAGGTGCAGGTATTGTTGAACGATGAGGGAACGCTCAGTGCCAAGATATTTAACAGGGAAAACCAGGTGCAGCAGTTCTTGGCCGAAAGACAAGGGTATACCCAAGGGGTGGGGCTGTCTTACCAAGTGGATTTTGACAGTTTTAGGGAGTTGATGCGGAAGGTGTTCAACAAGCAGGAAAAATCGGCAACAGAACAAAAAAGCACTCCCAGAAAACAGCCCACGCAGGTCATGGGAAAGGACAGTTTGATTCGTTTTTCGGAAAAGCCTGTTAATCAACCCTAATCAACACAATAAAATTTATATTTTTTAAAGTTTTTGTATTAATTTATTACGAAAACGTTTGAGAAAATCCTATAAAACAAATAAATTATCAAGGTATTCAAAATTTGAATAAAGTTTCCTAGCTTTGACCTCTTAAAAATTTGAATGGCTTCAGAAATTAAAAAAATAGGCGTTTTTACCTCAGGCGGAGACTCTCCTGGAATGAATGCCGCAATTCGTTCCGTTGTCCGTACTTGTGCATATTTGGGAATTGAGTGCGTGGGCATCTACAGAGGGTACCAAGGAATGATGGAAGGCGATTTTAAGACCTTGGATGCACGTAGTGTAAACAACATTATCAACAAGGGAGGTACTATTTTAAAATCCGCCCGTTGCGAGGAATTTAGGACTGAGAAAGGAAGAAGGAAAGCTTACGACCAACTGACCAAGGAAGGTATCGACGCCTTTGTGGTCATTGGTGGGAACGGAAGCTTTACAGGTGCGCTTTTGTTCACAGAAGAATACGATTTTCCAGTAATTGGAATCCCGGGAACCATTGATAACGATATTTTGGGATCTTCCTATACCATAGGTTTTGATACCGCGATCAACACCGTGGTGGATGCCATTGACAAGATTCGTGATACCGCAAGTTCCCACAACCGGCTCTTCTTTGTTGAGGTCATGGGCAGGGACGTAGGGCACATTGCCCTTAACGCAGGTGTGGGCGCAGGTGCCGAGGAAATTTTAATTCCCGAACAGAATCTGGGACTTGAGCGTTTGTTGGATTCCCTAAAACGAAGTAAAGCCTCGGGGAAATCATCTAGTATCGTAATTGTTGCCGAAGGGGATAAAATAGGTAAGAACGTTTTTGAACTAAAGGAATACGTGGAAGAGCATTTGCCCATTTATGACGTTAGGGTGTCCGTACTGGGGCATATGCAGCGAGGGGGCAACCCAACTTGCTTTGACCGCGTTCTGGCCAGTAGAATGGGCGTTAAGGCCGTTGAGAGCATTCTGGAGGGCAAATCAAACCTAATGGTAGGTATAAAGGATACCAAATTGGTGCTTACACCTTTGGCAGAGGCCATAAAAGCGCACACGGAAATCGACGAAGAGCTCATAAGAGTTTCGGATATAATGACAACTTAATTTAAACACAAAAAAGAAGAACATGTCAAATTTGAAAATAGGAATCAACGGATTCGGTAGAATAGGAAGGTTGGTATTTAGGGCAACCGTAAAAAGAGGTGATGTAGATGTTGTGGCAATCAACGATTTGTTGGATGTTGAGCACTTGGCCTACTTGTTGAAGTACGACTCTGTTCACGGAAATTTTGAAGGTACCGTGGAGGTGAAAGATGGAAATCTGGTAGTCAACGGTAATACAATCAGGATTACGGCAGAACGTGACCCAAAGAATTTAAAATGGGATGCGGTCGGCGCTGAGGTCGTTGCAGAATGTACCGGTATTTTCACCACTTTGGACATGGCCCAATCACATATTGATGGTGGTGCCAAAAAAGTCGTGATCTCCGCTCCATCCAAGGATGCCCCAATGTTTGTTATGGGTGTTAACCATAAAGATGTCAAGGCAACGGACACTATTATTTCCAATGCTTCCTGTACCACCAACTGTTTGGCACCGATCGCCAAAGTTCTTAACGATGAGTTTGGTATTGCTGAAGCTTTGATGACAACGGTACACGCCACAACGGCAACCCAATTGACCGTTGATGGTCCTTCTAAAAAGGATTACAGAGGTGGTAGAAGTGCCCTTTTGAACATCATTCCAGCGTCTACTGGTGCCGCAAAAGCGGTAACCAAGGTTATTCCTTCGCTGGAAGGTAAACTAACAGGTATGGCGTTCAGGGTCCCTACTGCAGATGTTTCCGTAGTGGATTTGACCGTAAAATTGGAAAAAGAGACTTCCTACGAAGGTATCAAAGCTGCTATGAAGGCTGCTTCCGAAGGGGAATTGTCGGGAATTTTGGGATATACCGAAGAAGCTGTAGTCTCCCAAGATTTTGTTGGGGATGTTAGAACTTCCATTTTCGATGCAGGTGCTGGAATTGAGCTAAATTCCAAATTTTTCAAAGTGGTTTCTTGGTACGACAACGAAACCGGTTATTCCAATAAATTGGTTGACTTGGCCCTGCACGCAGCAAGCCTATAATTTTTTTATCTCAATAATTTTTCATCCTGAAGGGAGGATTCCTCTCTTCAGGATTTCAATATAAATCTCGACGTATGGTTTTGATTGTGGATAGTGGTGCCACTAAATCCGATTGGATTGCCTTGGATGATAATGGGAAACAACTGTTTGTTACCCAAACCTTGGGCCTTAGCCCGGAAGTGCTTACCAAAGAAGTAATAGAGGACAGGTTGGCCAATAATTTTGAACTTTCCAAAAACAAGGAAAAAGTACGTCAATTGTATTTTTATGGTGCCGGTTGTGGTACCGATAGAATGAAAATTTTTTTGAAATCCATCTTCAAGGATTTCTTTCCCAATGCCAAAGCCGAGGTGAGGGAAGATACCTATGCCGCTATATATGCCACCACTAAAATTGGCAAACAGGGTATTGTCTGTATTTTGGGAACCGGTTCCAATTGTAGTTATTACGATGGTCACCAGCTGATCCAGAAGGTAACATCACTTGGTTACATTTTAATGGACGATGGCAGTGGGAACTTCTTTGGAAGAAAACTGATCCGGGATTACTATTTCCATAAAATGCCACAAGACCTTGGTGTAAAATTCGCCAAGGAATTCGACCTGGATGCCGATGTCATTAAAGATCATCTGTACAAGCAACCCAACCCAAACACGTATTTGGCCACATTTGCACGTTTTATCATTGAAAACAAGGAGCATCCTTATTGCAAAGGGGTCATTGAAAAGGGACTTCAGCAGTTCGTGAACAATTACATCATGCAATACGAACTGGCCACCAAGGTGCCCGTTAGCTTTGTAGGGAGCATAGCCCACTTTTTAAGGGATGAACTGAAGGCCTGTATGGAACGCAACGATTTGATCTTGGGTGTCATCCGACGTAGGCCCATCGAGGGTCTCGTGGAGTTCCACCAAGGTACTATCTAACAGCGATCATCGATATTTCAACATTGACAAACTTGGGCAGGTTTGCGACTTCCACAGTTTCCCTTGCTGGTGCGGTATCCGCATCAAAATAAGTGCCGTACACTTCATTGATCTGGGCAAACTGGTTCATGTCCTTGATAAATATCGAGGATTTGATCACATGCCCAAAAGTCATCCCCGCTTCGGCGAGAATGGCTTTTAAATTTTCCATGGATTGTCTGGTCTCGGCCTTTATATTGCCTTCAACCAATTCACCCGTTGTGGGATCAATGGGAATTTGCCCGGATATATACAGCGTATCTTTTATGAGCACTGCTTGGTTGTAGGGCCCAATAGGTGCCGGTGCTTTTGAGGTGTTTATTATTTTTTTCATGGGAATGTTTTGGTACAAGGTAAAAAATATCGAGCTAAAATTATCGCTGACTTCTGTTTTCCCATTTGATATCGCTCAATAGGGAACTCTTTATCCCAATAAAGAAGTACCAACGTTCGTACCTGCCAAAGGGTGTCCAATCAAAACTTAGTCTAAAACTGCCAAGGTCGCGTTTAAAGGCAAATCGTGTATCGGCAAAACCTTTGTTCTTTAAATCATACCCGGAGTTAAAACCTACTTCCCACTTAGGTGAAAGTTGAATGTTCCCCGAGAACATTAAAGAGTGGTTGGTGATTTCACTCTGTCGGTTACTGTTGTTGTATGAGGCCACATAGGTAAAGCGGGCGTCCCAAGGTAGTTTATTGTTGTATATAGGATTGTCCTGTGTATTGCCTTTGCTTTGTTGCCTTCCGGTCTGCCCTCTGCCAAATGCACGATCTCCCCGGACATCGTCCATGGCAAATGGGTTGTCGCTAAAATCCGATTGTTTTTCCTCGTCGCTCTTCTCCTTTGCGCCCCCTTTTTGGAACATTTCACTGTTCAGCGAAAAACTGGTGTTTATCCTGGCTGAGGTCAATCTTGCAATGCCCCCGCCATTTTTTATGTTGAGGGTGTTGATACGGCGACCATTGTTATCAATGGCATAGGGGTCAAAAGTGGCGGCGAAATTAATGGGAACATTTTTTATGATTTCGGTGGCCCCGCTCATACTTACCGGGCTGAGCTTTAAGGAATCCGCCTCTAGGTTATAACTGGCGGAAAACGAAAGATTGCTCAAGATTTTTACTTTCTTGGGTTCGGTGGCCGTGGAATCTTTGTCCCTGACCTTTGCCTCAAGGGAGTTCTGAAGGGAAAAGCTCAAGGAACTTCCTTTGTTCAGGGAAGGTCTTCCATAGATGCTGGTCTCGAAGGGAGTGTACTGAACCTCTTCGCCATCCCCATCGGTATAGGATTCGTAAAACTGCTCAAAGGAAGGGGTGTAGCTATAACTGATCGAGGGGCGCATTACGTGCCGTAACGCCTGTATCTTTTTATCCTCGCCACGGTTCCATGTACCGTACATTGTTGTACCTATACTGGTTCCAAAACTATATCGGTTAAAACGGTCAAAACCCGAAATGGTATCGGTCACCACCTCCTCCAATTCGGCATCATATTGCCGCCTAACGGTTTTCATGGACCAGATATCCTCGTAGTTGCCACTTAAACTTACACTAAGGTACTTGGCCAGTTTAAAATTGGTCGCAATGGGTATTCTGTGCCTTGCCCCGATTTTGGCATCATCGAACATGCCGCTTTTGAAAAAGTTTTCCTCTGTTGTGGTAATGCTGTTCTGCGCATTGACATCGTACTGAAAATTGATGTTTTCAAAAACCCCTTTTTTGATTTCATCCCGTTTCACAAAAGGATAGATACGTTCCATGCTTGCCTGAAAGTTCGGCAGGGACATATTGATGGTGCGTTCCTCCGATCGGGTGTTTTGGGTATGGCTCAGCGTTAGACTTGTATTTACCGATGGATAGGCCGGAAATGTTTTGGAGTAGCTAATGGAGGATGCAAAAGTGTTTGTTTGCGAATTGTTCCGGTTTACCTGGTTAAGGGAGTTGGTGTAATATTGACTGGACCCTAAGTTGACGGATGCGGAAAAACGCGAATTGGGGCTGGCCTTGGAGTCTTGGGAGTGCGATATCCTGATGTTGTAGTTGCTGGTTCGGCTGTAATCGTCAAAACCCTTTTGACTTGTGACCAGGTTTTCGTAACTGATGTTTATATTCCCCTTGAACTTATAGCGCTTGGTGTAAACGGAACTTCCCTGTAGACCATAGCTGCCGTTGGTGTAATAATCCCCCGTGATACTCAGGTCCACATAATCGCTTATAGGCAGGTAATATCCGCCATTTTGGATAAAATAGCCTCTTCGGGGATCATTGCCAAAGGTAGGGAACAAGATTCCAGCCACCCGGCCCGTGGTCAATGGGAAATAAGCAAAGGGCAGGGCGACAGGTGTGGGTACGTCCATAATGTACATATTGCTGTACCCTGCTATAATTTTCTTTTTGGGAACAAATTTGGCTTTTCGTACCCTAATATAATAATCGGGGTTTACCGTGTCGTTGGAGGTGGTCAGTTTGCCCTCGTTTAAAAAGTAAACCGAATCGTTCTCTTTTTTTGTCTTTTCGGCATACACCTTCATGGCGTCGCTTCCCAATTGTCCCAACCCCGCCTGTTGCTCGGTTCTGGAATTCCAGATCAGGGCCTTTTGGGTATCAAAATTAAAACGGATGGAATCGGGCCGGACCTCTTGGTCCCCTTGTTTAAAAAAGGGCAATTGCGAGTAATTGCCCAACGAATCCTTCATGCGCCCGGCATAGACCTCGTTTTTTACATAGTCCATAACAATAACCCCCGCTTTAAGCTCGGTATCCTGATAATGGATTTCCGCTTCGTCGTACAGGTAAATTTTATTGTCCTTTTGGCTAAGTTTTACATAGTCTTTGGCCTTATATTTGATTTTGTCCAAAAGCAAAGGCTGCTTTTTGGGAACGGTATCCGTTGCAACGGAATCCGTCTTTATCGAATCGTTCAAGATGTTCGGGGGCAACAAAGGAGCAGTGATGGTGTCCTTGGAAGCCTTGATGGGCAAAGGTCTGATAAGGTCTTCTTGAGCACTTAAGGTAACTGTGCCACAAAGAAGAACAAATAGGAAAAGTAAAAGATGTTTATTTGGTTGCAACGTGATAAATCCTATTTTTGTGCTAGTTTGGCCCAGTTTTTGGCCTCAAACTTACATATATTTTTTGTTCTACTTATTGGTGATTACGATATTTTTAACCATTAATGAACGCTATAATTACTCAGTTCTTATGAATAAAAGTCGGTTAGCATTTTTAGTTTTTCTACTTCTGGTCCTTCCTTTGACCTCTTTTAACAAAAATGATACCGAGGTATTGCCCAAAGATAAATTTGTTGTGGTCTTGGATGCAGGGCATGGTGGGCACGACCCGGGAAATATTGGAAATGGGTACCTGGAAAAGGAAATAGCCCTGGCCATTGTCCTAAAAGTAGGGAAGGAGCTGGAAAAGCACCCCGATATAAAAGTAGTCTATACCAGGAACGATGACACCTTTGTCGATTTGTTCGTAAGGGGCGAGATCGCCAACGAGGCCAATGCCGATCTTTTTGTTTCGGTACATTGCAATGCACATAATTCCAATGCTTATGGAACAGAAACATACGTACTGGGGCTGCATGCCAATCGTCAAAACTTTGAGGTAGCCAAAAAGGAGAACTCCGTAATTTATTTGGAGGATGATTACGAGCAGCGATATGCAGAGTACGATATTAATTCCCCGGAATCTGTGATAGGGCTGACCATTATGCAGGAAGAGTTTCTTGACCAGAGCATACAATTGGGAAAAAAGCTACAGGATAATTTTACCAAAGGACTCAAGCGCAAGGATAGAAAGGTAAAACAGGCAGGGTTCATCGTACTGCACCAAACCTTTATGCCCAGTGTTTTGGTGGAAGCCGGTTTTTTGACCAATAAAAACGAAGGAAGCTATCTTAACTCCAAAAAAGGACAGGAGGAAATGGGAAAGGCCATTGCCGATGCCGTGTTGGCCTATAAAGAGGATATGGGCTTTACATCCACACCAGTGGACGACACCCCTCCAGTAAAGGAGGATAAAACAGCTACTACCGTACCAACGGATGGCCCAAAAAAGCAAGAAGAAGTAAAAGGGAAACAGCCTGAAAAGAAATCTTCCGGGATCCAGCATGAAGAAAAGAAAGCCAAAGAAGATACGGGAATAGTGTTCAAAGTGCAATTGATGGCCAGTGGAAAAAATATTGCACTCAATGGAAGTAACTTCAATGGCCTGGGCGAATTGTCCAAGGAGCCCTATAAGAACCTGTTTCGGTATATGTACGGGAATGCAAATACTTATGAAGAGGCCAAGAGGTTAAAGAAAAATGCGGATGCCAAAGGCTATACAACATCGTACATTGTGGCATACAAGAACGGGCTAAGGGTTCCCATTACGGATGTAGTGAAGTAGAATGCCCTCAAAAGCACTCTTGTAATAATTATTCCTAAATTTGTTTAAACCATAAACCGAATCTTTTGAAACTATCCAGGGAAATCAAAACTGGGATTATCGTAGTCGCTGGAATCGTAGCCTTCATTTTTGGGCTTAGCTACTTAAAATCCTCCCCACTTTTTGAGAACAACAAGACTTTTTATGCTGTTTACGACAATGTGGGCGGATTACAGCCCGGGACCCAGGTTTCCATTAACGGATACAATGTGGGCAATGTTACCAGTATCAATTTTAAGGACAGTTCCGGTAAATTGTTGGTGACCTTATCGATCAATAATGAATTTGAATTTTCCAAAAACAGTATTGCTGAACTTTTCGATACCGGCATCATCGGCGGAAAAGGCGTTCAAATCGTTCCAATCTTCGACAAAGCGCCCAGAGCAAAATCAGGAGATACACTGCAATCCAAAATAAAACCCGGCATCACCGAGTTGGTACAACAAAAATTGACGCCCTTGCAGATGAAGGTTGAAGGAGCGGTGTCCAACGCCGATACATTATTGATGAATGTGAACCAGATATTGGACGACCCTACCAAAAAACAGCTGCAAGAAACCATAGTTTCATTAAATCAGTTGGTAAAATCCTTTAAGGGAAGCGCAGATAATCTGCACACTTTGCTGGACAATAATAAAATGCAGTTGGACAGTTCCTTGAAAAATGTAAACCGAATCACTTCCAACTTTTCAAAACTGTCCGATTCCCTGGTAAACTCCGATCTTGGTGGGGCCCTTACCGAGTTCAAGACTACCGTGGAAAAGCTTAACGACATATTGGCCAAAATAGAAAGGGGCGAGGGCTCTTTGGGCAAATTGCACCAAGACGATGCGCTCTATAACAATTTGGCCGATGCATCAAGGGAGTTGGATCTATTGTTGCAGGATTTTAGGCTAAACCCCAAACGCTATGTCAATGTTTCTGTATTTGGTAAAAAGCAAAAAGAGTACACGCTCCCAGAGAACGATCCCGCAGAGCAGCAGGATTCTACGGGACTAAAAGAAAATCAATAAATGGAATATCTGCCCAATATAGTATTCGCCATAGCCCTGATTCTGGGTATTGGGTTCTTTGCCCGCAATGTTAAAAAGTTGTCCCGGAACATCAGACTCGGAAAGGGTATTGATGTGAGCGACAACAAATCCCAACGGTGGAAAAACATGGCAAAGATAGCTTTGGGACAGACCAAAATGGTAGTGCGGCCCATAGCCGGTCTTATGCATATTATTGTTTATGTGGGCTTTATCATTATAAATATAGAGGTGCTCGAGATCATCCTCGATGGCCTTTTGGGAACACACAGGTTGTTTTCTCCCTTGGGCCCCGTGTACAATTTTTTGATCGGGTCTTTTGAAATATTGGCACTTTTGGTCATTGTCGCCGTAGTGGTTTTCTGGATCAGAAGGAATATCATCAGAATACAGCGTTTTATAAAACCCGAAATGAAAGGTTGGCCCAAAACCGATGGAAACATGATCCTCTATATCGAGTTTGTGCTGATGCTCTTGTTCTTGACCATGAACGCTACGGATTTTCAGTTACAGCGGATAGGGGCAGAACACTACGTGCAAGCAGGGTCCTTTCCCGTGAGCCAGTTTATTGTTCCATTGTTTGACGGGCTATCGGAATCTTCATTGATTTTTGTGGAACGAACAGCATGGTGGTTGCATATTTTGGGCATATTGGCTTTTTTAAACTACCTCTATTACTCAAAACATTTGCATATCCTTTTGGCCTTTCCGAACACCTATTATGGAAAAGTAAAGCCACAGGGACAGTTCAATAACCTGGAATCCGTCACCAAAGAGGTGAAACTGATGATGGACCCCGATGCAGACCCATTTGCCGCACCCGCGGAGGATGATGCGGCGGAGCCCGAGAAATTCGGGGCCTCGGATGTCATGGATTTGAATTGGGTACAACTGCTCAATGCCTATACCTGTACCGAATGTGGACGATGTACTTCGGAATGTCCGGCCAATCAGACCGGAAAAAAACTATCTCCCCGAAAAATTATGATGGATACCCGCGACCGTTTGGAGGAAGTGGGAAAAAATATAGATGCCAATAAAGGAAAGTTTGTTCCCGATGGCAAGGAATTATTGGGCGATTACATCACAACGGAGGAACTTTGGGCTTGTACCACTTGCAATGCCTGTGTTGAAGCATGTCCCGTAAGCATAGATCCCTTGTCCATTATCGTGGAAATGCGCAGGTATTTGGTCATGGAGCAATCGGCCGCCCCTACCGAACTGAACAATATGATGTCCAACATAGAGAACAACGGAGCCCCTTGGCCCTACAATCAAATGGACCGTTTAAATTGGGTAAACGAATAAATCTAGTACTATGAGCGAACAATTAAAGGTTAAGACCATGCAGCAGTTTATGGCAGAAGGCAAACAGCCGGAAATATTGTTTTGGGTAGGTTCTGCGGGTAGTTACGATGATCGTGCCAAAAAGATATCGCGGGCCTTTGTGAAGTTGTTGAACAAGGCCAATGTGGATTTTGCCGTTTTGGGCACCGAGGAAAGTTCCACGGGAGATGTGGCAAAAAGAGCCGGTAACGAGTTTTTGTTCCAAATGCAGGCCATGATGAACATAGAATTACTGAATGGCTACGAAATAAAACGAATAGTCACCTGCGATCCACATTCTTTTAATACCTTAAAAAACGAATACCCGAGTTTAGGCGGCAATTACGATGTGGTCCACCACACACAATATCTTAAAGAACTTATTGATGACGGGCGTTTGGCCATTTCGGGGGACGGATACAAGGGAAAACGCATTACTTTCCACGACCCCTGTTATTTGGGCAGGGCCAATTCCGTTTTCGATGCACCAAGGGAAGTGCTCGGCAAGACCAGTGCTGAATTGGTAGAAATGAAACGACACAGGAAAACTGCCCTTTGTTGTGGGGCGGGAGGTGCCCAAATGTTCAAGGAGCCCGAAAAAGGGGATATGGACATTAACGTATTGCGCACCAAGGATGCCTTGGAAACCAACCCCAATATTATTGCAACAGCTTGCCCATATTGCAATACCATGATGACGGATGGGATAAAGGCACACGAAAAAGAGGACAGTGTCACCGTTTTGGACGTGGCCGAACTGTTGGCGAGTTCCCAAGGCTTATAAATTGAATATAAAAATGTCAGGTCGAGCGCATGCCTCCCGAATATGGGTAGGCGGTCGAGACCGAAATAAATAAAAAAAATGCTAGTAGATTTCAATGAATTGCCAGACCACTCCAGAGTTTGGGTCTATCAATCCAACAGGAGTTTTACGGAAGAAGAACTGAAGGAATTGGAAGAGAGCCTAACAGCTTTCCTAAAGGAATGGACCGCACATGGAAGTAATTTACATGCGGGATTCGAGATAAAGTACAAGCGATTTATCGTTATCGGATTGGACCAGACCAATGTAAGTGCATCGGGTTGCTCCATTGATGCTTCGGTACACTTTATACAAAGTCTGGAGCAGCAATACAATGTAGAATTGCTGGACAGGATGAACGTATCCTTCAAACAAGGTGAATACATTGCCTACAAGCCCCTAAAGGATTTCAAGAAAATGGCCAAGGCCAAATCGGTTTCCCCGAACACCATTGTTTTTAACAACTTGGTGGCCACAAAACAGGAATATTTGGACCATTGGGAAGTCCCTGCCAGCGAAAGTTGGCACTCCAGGTTTGTATAGGTTTTAAATACTGGACGTCAAAGCTTCAAATTCGATTGATTTCAGGGCGTGGACCAACACCGAGAATTTTCATTGACCACGGCCACTTCTCGGCACCTGCCTTTGCCTACGAACGGGATATAGTGCTTTTCGGGATTTTAGTGGAAGAATTACAACAACTAAAGCGCTACACTCTTAAATTATCTTAAATCTTATGCTTTCCTCGATGAAATGCAATATTTTTATTGCCAATAAGTTCAGGTCTTAGACAAGATTTTTATGCGGATAAATCTCCATCTCCCCCTTTTTCTACTGTTTTGTTTACAAGCTATCGGGCAATTTAACCCGTTGGTCGTTAAAGACTCCGTGGCCCAAATGGCATGGGTGGAAAACCACTATGCAAACATGACGCTTGAAGAACGGATAGGACAGTTGTTTATGGTGAGCGTTGCATCGAACCAAAGTAAATCCGCAACGGATAGGGTAAGTGACCTTGTCGCATCCGAAGGTATTGGAGGGGTCATCTTTTTAGTGGGGGGACCTGTCCAACAGGCACAATTGACCAACGCATATCAAGCAGTATCCAAAGTGCCATTGCTCATTGGTTCCGATGCCGAATGGGGCATGGCCATGCGTTTGGATTCCACCTACGCTTTTCCATGGAACATGACCCTGGGGGCAATCCATGATAGTGCCATTGTGGAAAAGGTGGGGCATCAGATCGGAAAACACGCCAAACGTCTTGGGGTACACATTAATTTTGCACCGGATTTGGACGTGAACAATAATCCGCAAAACCCCATCATAGGTAACCGTTCTTTTGGCGAAGACCCCAAAAATGTGGCAGAAAAGGGAAGGGCCTTTGTTCGGGGCATGGAAAAGGCAGGTGTACTCACCAGTGGTAAACATTTTCCCGGACATGGCGACACCGCTACCGACTCACACAAATCCTTGCCCATCATCAACTCATCTTTGGAGCGATTGGATTCGATTGAACTCTATCCTTTCAAAGAAGTAATGAGCGCTGGATTGAGCTCTATCATGGTGGCCCATTTGGATGTGCCCAGTTTGGAACCTCGGGAAGGGCACCCATCAACACTTTCCAAAAGTATAGTGACGGGCGTATTGCAAAACCAATTGGGATTTAAAGGCTTGGTCATCACCGATGCTTTGAACATGAAGGCAGTTTCGGACTTTGCCCCCGAAGGCGAGGTGGAATTGCAGGCCTTTTTGGCAGGGAATGATTTATTATTGATGCCGGAAAACGTGCTCAAGGCCAAAGAAACTTTCATAAAGGCATATCACGATGGTGTGGTAACGGAGGAAAGATTGGCCAGGTCCGTCAAAAAAATATTGATGGCCAAATACAAGGCAGGTCTTTACAATTATGAGCCTGTACGTTTGGAAAACCTCCTTGAGGACCTGAACGGCATTGAAAACGATGTGGTCTACGAAGAGGCCATTGAAGCCGCCATAACGGTGGCCAAGAACAATTTTTCGTTGATGCCCATCAAAAAACTGGACAATAAAAAAATTGCTTATGTGCATTTTGGTGATGATCCCGGGGCCGCTTTCCACGAAGCATTGAACAAATATTACAAAGTAACCCATATCAAGGCCAGGGATATTGCCCGGTATAAAAAGGAGCTGGCGAAGTATAATTTGGTCATCATCGGTTTCCATAAGGACAATTCAAGTCCTTGGAAAGGCTACAAATTTTCAAAGAACGAGCTTTTTTGGCTGGAGGAAATATCCCGTTTGCGGACCAGTAACACCATTTTGGCCTTGTTCGCTAGGCCGTACGCTTTGTTGGATGTCCTCAATTTTGATACCGTGGACGGGCTAGTGGTGGGCTATCAAAATAGCAGAATAGCGCAGAAAAAGGTGGCCGAGCTTATTTTTGGTGCCATTGGGGCATCGGGCAAACTGCCCGTATCGGCCCATGGCGAGTTTCCAGTGGGCACAGGCGTTGATGTTGAGCCCATTCAGCGTTTGGGGTACAGTATTCCAGAACGGGTGGGGATGAGCTCCGAACTTTTGGCCGAGGTCGATACCTTGGTGCAACATGGACTGGATTCCCTGATGTTTCCAGGGGCACAGGTATTGATTGCCAGAAAGGGAAAAGTTGTCTACGACAAGAATTTTGGTAAACCCACCTATCAATCCAAGGAGCATATCACAGAACAATCTATTTACGACCTGGCTTCGCTAACGAAGATTCTCTCCACCTTGCCCTTGATCATGAAAATGGAGGAAGAGGGGGAGATTGCCCTGAACGATACATTCGGGGAGCTGATTCCCGAATATGCCGATACCGAGTTGAAAGAGGTATCCGTCCTCAAAGCCCTATCCCACTATGGGCGATTGCCTTCCTGGATTGCCTTTTACTTGGATACCTTGAACAAGGACCGAAAGCCATCATCGGAATTTTACAGGCAAAACCCATCGGAGGCATTTCCGTATAAAGTTGCCGAGCATTTATATCTGACCAGGTCATATAAAGATTCCATCTATAGCAGGATTGGCAGACAAAGCCTTAAATCGAACAGGTACCGGTATAGCGATGTGGGCTATTATGTGTTCAAGGAGTATATTGAGGATACCTATAAAAGGCCTATCAACGAATTGATCGATGAGTTCCTGTACAAACCAATGGGGCTGCAACGAACCACCTTTAATCCCTTAAAAAAATTTTCCAAAGAGGAGATAGTTCCTTCCGAAGAGGACGACTATTACAGATATCAGACGGTGCAGGGCTATGTGCACGATATGGGTGCGGCCATGCAGGGCGGTGTAGGAGGCCATGCAGGACTCTTTAGCACGGCCAACGAGGTGGCAAAGATCATGCAAATGTACTTACAGGGCGGGTACTACGGTGGGGAACGGTTTTTTAACCCCCGTACGGTGAAGCGGTTCAATACCTGCTATTTCTGTAACAAAAATGTGAGGCGTGGTGTTGGTTTTGATAAACCCCAACTGGAAGAAAAAGGCCCTACCTGTGGTTGTGTGTCCAGACAGAGCTTTGGCCATAGCGGATTTACGGGAACCTATACCTGGGCCGACCCCGAAGAGGAAATTGTCTATGTTTTTCTGTCGAACAGAACCTACCCGTCTGCAACGAATACATTATTGATCAAATCTGGATTGCGGACACGTATTCAGCAGGCCATTTATGATTCCATTATTAATTAGGTAATAAATAATTGCCTTAGATTTGTCTTATGAAAATAGCGATTGTGTGTTACCCAACCTTTGGCGGTAGTGGTGTTGTTGCCACGGAATTGGGTATTGCCCTTGCAGAGCGGGGCCATGAAGTGCACTTTATCACCTACCGTCAACCTGTGCGTTTGGAACTTTTGGGGAACAACATTCATTTTCATGAGGTACACGTACCGGAATATCCTTTGTTCCACTACCAACCTTACGAGCTGGCGCTTTCCAGTAAGTTGGTGGATACCATCAAACTGTACGATATTGAACTGTTGCACGTGCATTATGCCATACCACATGCCTATGCAGGCTATATGGCCAAAAAGATGCTCCAGGAATACGGGATCTTTATCCCGATGATCACCACCTTGCACGGAACCGATATCACCTTGGTCGGCAAGCACCCCTTTTATAAACCGGCGGTTACCTTCAGCATCAATAAATCGGACGTGGTGACCTCGGTTTCCGAGGCCTTGAAAATGGAGACCTTAAAACTTTTTGATATTGAAAAGGATATTGAGGTGATTCCCAACTTTATTGAGACCACCAAGTACAAGAACAATTATACGGATTGCCAGCGCACCATGATGGCAAGGGAAGATGAACGGATCATAACCCACATCAGTAATTTTAGAAAGGTTAAGCGCATCCCTGACGTCATTAAAATATTCCATCAGATCCAAAAAACAATGCCTGCAAAACTCATTATGGTAGGCGAAGGGCCCGAAAAGGAAAAGGCGGAAGATCTTTGCGATTCTTTGGGCCTGAAGGACAAAGTGCTGTTCTTGGGCAATAGCAATGAAATTGATCGGATCCTTTGTTTTTCCGATCTGTTCCTCTTGCCTTCGGAAACGGAAAGCTTTGGTTTGGCGGCCTTGGAGGCGATGATCAACAAGGTGGCCGTGATTTCCAGCAACACAGGGGGGATTCCCGAAGTAAACATTGACGGGGTATCCGGTTATTTGGCCAATGTAGGTGATGTGGAGACCATGGCGGCACGGGCGATAGAGATCTTAAAGGATGACGAAACCTTGGAAAAGTTCAAGGAAAATGCATTCAATGTGGCATCAAAATTCGATATAGTACATGTGCTGCCCTTGTATGAAGACCTTTATGAAAAGGCCTTTAGATCACGCTTTAAAAACACTTTTTAGCCATCAGATATATAGTCTTCATAGCATTGATCTGTTTGCTCTCCTGTAGGGCCCAAAAAGAGGGGCATTCCCCTGCGGGCGAAGCAATTGAAGGTATGGTGTTGATAGACCATGATGATTTTGTCAATATAGATGTATTCGGGGAACGGGTGATTCGGGATGCAAAATCGTTGCGAAAATTTTATGCGGAAATAAACAAAACCCGTAAACCTGGCCTACCCGTTCCCGTTGTGGACTTTTCCCAAGAGCTGGTGATCTTGGTCTGTTTGGGCGAGCAGAAAGGGAATATAACGCCCGTATTGTCCAAATTAAAGGAGACCGACGCGGAAATTTCGATGGCCTTGGAGCTTGTTGAGCAGAAAAAGGAGGAAGCAACCACGGTCCAGGCCACTAATTTTCCCTTTTACCTCTACAAAATGCCATTGGTCGATAAAACCATCACTTTCCAAAGGATTGACCATTAGGACTTTCAAAATATATTTTGCCTCTCATCGAAAATAAGCGCACTTTGAAGTGCAAAGTTTCTTTTTTTTAAGGGCTTGCCATAGCTTTGAAGGCGATAAACCTCAAATCGAGTAAAAATGAATATTTCAAAACCTTTGACCCTGCTGGTCGTGGCCTTTTTTTCTTTTGCCTTGACCTATGCCCAAGACGTAGAACTGACCAAGAAGGATAGTATTGTACAAAGCTACTGGCTTGTATCGTTGGGAACCAATGTGGTGGATGACTCCGGAGATGAATTTGGAAGGCTTTTTGACATAGGCGATGCTTGGAACGCAGTGCCCTATCCGTCCAGGCTTAGTTTTGGCCGTTATTTTAAAAACGGTCTTGGCTTGGAGGCCATAGGCTCTTACAACAAATACAAGGAAGGAAAAATTGTGGACAACAATGTGAATCCAGAAGATGTGGATTACTGGGGACTTGACTTTAGGGTAAGCTATGATTTGAACATGATTTTGGGACACATGGGCTTTTTTGATCCCTACGTAGGAATCGGTGCCGGGTATACCGATGCCAACAATCAGGGCAGGGGAACCTATAATGCCGTATTGGGTTTTAGGACGTGGCTCTCCGACCACTGGGGTCTGGATTTCAACTCCACAGGTAAATGGGCCATGGATTCAGAAAACGCTTCCGATCATTTACAGCACGCCCTTGGAGTGGCCTATAGGTTTGATGTAGAAAAAGGGCTTTCCAGAAAAGGGGAGGAAAAATTGGCCTTATTGCAGGAAATGGAAAAAGAGCAGCAAAGGGTCCAGGATTCCATTGCCAAAGCCGAAGAAGAGGCAAGATTGCTGGCCGAACGTTTGCAAAGGGAAAAAGAGGCCGCTGAACTTGCTGCAGCGGAAAAGGCAGAAAGGGAAGCGGAAGAAGCCAGAAGGGATGCACTGCAGACCAAGATAAACGATTTGGGGAATGTGTACTTTAAGCTCAATTCCTCTTACTTGACCTCAAAAGATAAAGAATTGTTGGATCGGTTGGTCGCCATCATGAACGACGAGCCCGGATTGAAAATCAGGGTTACGGCCCATACCGATTCAAGGGGAACGGAAAAGTACAATCAATGGCTTTCGGAGCGAAGAGCTGAACGAACTGTGGATTATGTGATTACAAAAGGTATCGCTGCGGATAGAATCAGTCATGAGGCCTTTGGGGAAACGCAATTGGTAAACGAATGTGCCGATGGGGTACGTTGTACCGAGGAACAACATTCGAAAAACAGGAGGTCCGATTTTGAGATAGTCGGGTACTAGTAAAAAAAGCTAAGTATAAAGTAAAGCCATGGTCAACAACCATGGCTTTCTTGTTGTATCCATCTGTCTAAGTACATCTTTTATGGCATTTTCCAAGGTTATAGTTTAGTGGCCAAAACAAAACACTATGACCAAAGCATCAACTGCGAAGAAAATGCAGGCCCTTGTATCCCACTACCATGCCTCTGGGGAGACCCAGGAAGCATTCGCCAAAGCCCATGGGGTGAGCAAAAGCAAATTAAACTACTGGATCAGGAAAGAGGCCAAAAAGCCTGGCCAGGGAGTTTCAAGGGACAACTTCGTCCCATTGCCGGTGCCATCCCCACCTGGGGCGCCTGCCACAGGGAGCATATACATTCGCTTTAAGGGTGGCGTGGAAATTGAGATCCCCATAGCATGTTTGCCCTGAGCGGTTCCCTACGGTTCCATCTCTATCTCCCCCCAACGGACATGCGCAAGAGCTTTGATGGTCTGTGCGGGCTGGTTCTCGGGGAACTGGGGCGGAGCCCCGATGATGGTTCGGTCTATATCTTCATCAACAAGGCAAGGAACAAGGCCAAGCTCCTGCACTGGCAATCCGGGGGCTTTGTCCTATATTACAAACGGTTGGAAACGGGCACCTTTGAGCTGCCGCATTACGACGGCCGGGCCGAAGGGCTCCGGTTGGATTATGCCCAGTTGGTCCTGCTTGTTGACGGGGTGTCCATCACCAATCTCTCCCGTCGAAAACGCTATGAAAAAATGGGGCAAGCACTGGGATATCAGGCGAAAGGTTCGTATTTTCGATTCCCGATGACCTACCAGGAACTCCTTGCCGAACATACCATCATCAAAGAAGAGAATGCTTCCCTGAAGGCACAATTGGCCCAGCTCTACAAACTGATCAACGGGTTCAGATCGGAACGTTTTGTTGCGGAGATCGCCCGGGAGCAGTTATCCCTTTTTGAAGGAACCACGGCACCATCAGGAGAGCAGAACCCTACAGAGACCATTACCTATACCCGGGAGAAGCAAAAGCATCCGGGGCGCCATGGTTTGCCAGAACACTTACCGGTGCGGGAAGTGGTCATCGAACCGGAAGAAGATACCACCGGACTGAACAAGATCGGGGAAGAGGTCAGCGAGACCCTGGAATATACCCCGGCCAGCCTGGTCAAAAGAAGGACCGTCCGGCCCAAGTATGCCAAAGCAGGAGGAGAGGGCGTGCTGATCGCGCCCTTGCCCGAACGCCCCATCGATAAATGTATCGCCGAGGCCTGTTTACTGGCCCATATTCTGGTGGGCAAATACATCGACCATCTCCCTTTTTACCGCCAGATCCAGATCTTCAAACGGGATTTTGGCTGGCAGCCGGCCCCCAGCACCCTTAGCGACTGGATGGCGGGCTGTTGTAGGCTTCTGGAACCGCTCTACAATACCCTAAAGCAGAAAATATTGGAGAGTGGGTATATCCAGGCGGACGAAAGCCCCATCAAAGTGTTGGAAAGCGACAAAAAGGGCAGCACCCACCAAGGGTACCAATGGGTCTATCACGACCCCATGGGCAAGCTTGTACTGTTCAATTATCGCAAAGGCCGGGGACAGCATGGCCCTAAGGAACTCCTTGATGGATATACAGGCTATGTGCAGTGTGACGGCTATAGTGTCTACGACCAAATAGGCACCGATCCCGGTATTGCCCTGGCCGGTTGTCTGGTGCATGCCCGCAGGAAGTTCTCCGATGCGGTGGATAGCGACAGGCAGCGGGCAGAAAAAGCCCTGGGGACCTTCCGTGATATCTACCTGAAAGAACGGGAGATCAAGGTACAGGCCGGGGATGACCGCAACCGGAGAAAAAAGCTTCGGGAGCAAAAAGTACGGCCCCTACTGGAACAGATCAAAACGTGGATCGAGCAGGAGCAGTTCCATGTGCTGCCGAAAAGCCCTATCGGCAAGGCCATGGCCTATTTTATAAACCAATACCCCAAGTTTATGGGCATCTTTGAAGATGGGCGTATCGAACTGGACAACAATCTGATCGAAAATGCCATCCGGCCCTTGGCCCTGGGCCGGAAGAACTATCTCTTTGCCGGGTCGCACCGGGCGGCACAACATGCCGCCATGCTCTATTCCTTCTTCGGCACCTGCAAGATGCAGGACATCAACCCCAGGGAGTGGCTCGCCGATACCCTGGAACGGATACCTGGGCACAGTATCCAAAGACTGGAGGAACTGTTGCCCGGATATAACAAACAAGATGCACCATATGACCAAGGATGAAATAAAAAAGAAAGAAAAGGAACTATTGGAACTCACCGGGGCCTTTTGCGCCCAAAAGCTCAATGATGAATACTTCGAACTCTGCGAAAGGCTCATCAAAAAAATGGGACGAAAAAGGGATGTCCCCTTCAAAAGGGGGAAACTGGAAATATGGGCGGCCGCGGTCATCCATACCATAGGCTCCATCAACTTTTTGGGTGACAGATCTTTTGAGCCTTACATACCCTCCAGAGAGATCCACGACTATTTTGGCACCAAGTCCACGACAGTATCCAACAAGGCCAGAATGATAAAGGACATGTTCGACCTATGGTACTATAATCCCGAGTTCTCCACGGACCACATGCAACGCAACAACCCCTTGAATGATTTGGTGATGGTGGACGATCTTATCGTTCCTATAGGATCCCTACCTGAACATATGCAACAAATGGTTCGTCAGTCCAGAGCTGACGGTAGGGACATCGCCTTTACAACCCGATACGAAGAAGAATAATCCATACGTACTTGCTCGGACGGATACTTCTTGTTTGTGGTTACATAGCCATTAAGAAGTGATCAACCGGTGATAGGCCTCCAATATAGGTTCGCGCCTAAAATCTTGGATCCGCTGTAAAAGTTTGGGCTTGCATGCCTTCAAAAATTCGGGATGTTGCAACACATAATCCAAGGCCTTTTGCATGCAGGCTACATTGTTTATCGGAGTTAGAATACCGTAGTCGGTAAACATGATATCATCGGTTTTGGCTTCTTTCAGCTCCATCATTTCATCGGGGCCCGATTTGCAATTGGTGCTTACAATGGGCAGGCCACAACACATGGCCTCCATGAGCACGTTGGGGAATCCTTCGTTTAAGGAACCGAACAAAAAGAAATCGGCAGCTTTTAAATATTGGAACGGATTGCTTTCAAAACCCATCAAAAACACTTGTTCTTCCAAGCCAAGATGTTTGATCTTGGCATCCAGTTGCAACCTAAGTTCACCTTCCCCAAAAATGTAGAGGCGTAGGTTTTTATAAGGGACCACGGCCTCCAACAAAAAAAGGTGGTTTTTTTCTGGAACCAATCGGCCAATACTGACGGCATTCACATAATTGGCATCGAAAAAGCCTTCCAGTTTTTCAATTTTGTCGATTTTATCAATATCGATTGGGTTGTATATGGTTTGGGTCCGTCCTTTGGAAACACCAAAATTATCGACCAAATCCTGGGCACTGGCCTTGGCATTGCTTACCACCAAATCCGCTTTTGGGTATAGGCGTTTCACCAAAAAATTATTGATCCGGGCTTGAAGTTCATTGCCCCCATACTGCATGCTCGGAAAGTTGCGTTCGCTGATCATGAGTTTGTAGGGATGATTGGTAAACCAGCGCGCCATAATATTCACGTAGCAGGGGCGTGTTAAAAGACTGAAGGAATGGGTAATGTTTTCCCTTTTTAAAAAACGGGCATATTTGTATGCCAACCAAGGGAGTTTTGCCAATTTTAGAATACCGGATTCGTTTTTTTTTGATTTGGCCAAATAATGAATGGGAACCTCTTCGGGAACAGGGTAAGCCAATTCTTCCTCGGTCAGTATCAAAACCACGGAGTGCCCTTTTTTTACCAAATAAGGGAGTAGGTAAGAAGTTACGCGTTCGGCACCGCCCCCGGCCAAGGAGTTGATGAAGATTGCTATTTTTTCTGGAGATTTTTCCATTCAGAATTTTAGGGGTAGCACCAAATTATTTTACCTACTAGGTGATTTTTTTAATTTCAATAAACTTTAATCCTATTTCTTGGATAGTTCGAGTATTTCATCAAAATAGTCACCAAAAAGAGGCCCATTTGTGATTTGGTGACCATTGATACCTTGTCCAAAAGTATTGTATTCAATGATTTTTACTTCAGAATTTTCATTAACCATAATATCCCATGATACTATTTTAAAGTAGGGTAATTTTGTGTGCAGACTTTTAACTGTTTCAATAATTTTATTGTACTCAGGAATTGTATAACCTTCAAAAACGATATCGGTTTCGCTTTGGATTGATTTTTTGCCATATTTATCTATCCCAAATCTTTTAAGCTCACCATTTTCGTTGATTCCACAGACGACTCCTCCCAAAGTAAAATTATCTGTAAATACCCCTGTCTTACCAATACGAATTATTCCTGAAAGAATTACCGTTTCGGAGGGACGCAAGTAGGACATAATGCGTATGGTATTTATAGAAGTTGGATTTAACTCAGCCAATTTGGGAGACTGTTTTAGTACTTCCTGAATGGTAAAATCATTAGAATATTCTAAGAAAACCGAATTAACAAGTTGACTCCTGTCTTTTGATATGCTCAAGTCAATTTTTTTTACACCGTCACCGCCATAAGTTCCTATTGAAGGCTTGATTACAAATTCATTAAGTTGGGCGCAATATTTCATGGCGTTTTCTTTTGATGTGGGCTCATCATTGATATAATAAAAGCCATTACAATTTTTAACCCATGTTTTTGGAGTTATTTCAGGTTTTAAGAATTTTTCTATTGAGTTTTTGTCCTCCCAAGCCCGATATAGGCCAGTTTTATTCAAAGCAGGTTCTATATAGCAGTAAAAGAGTGATTCAGGAATGAAATCTATACATGTTTTGGAATACAGGTTTCCAAAAAATCTATGCCATTGAACAGAAGTATTCTTAAAGCCATATTCTGCGTACCTAGTTTTAATTTCTTTTTTGGTTTTATTATCCAAATATGGTGGTTTAGTATTTCTAATAAGTTTAAGGACTTTCTTGTTATAACCATATTGGAGCCGTTTAACCCTCAAATAGGTATTGAATTTATGATAAAACCTTTCAGTGAAATTCATGGATGAGATTTAGGTGAAAATTGAAATGTTATTAGGTTTGGTTACAAATAAAATGAGGGTTTACGGAATATAATAGTTTATAAGGTACTTTCTATTCTAATTATTTTTCCTTTTTTAAAACATCTTTAATATTTAACATATTACCAAGCATATAATCGTAAGATTCAGGGAAAAATTTACCGAAACCAGAATCTGAATGAAAGGTCAGTTCGCCAAAGAAAATGGAATCGTCTATGCTATAGAAGTCCACTCTAACATAGGTAAAATCTTTGGCTATTTTTTCTGCCAGTTCCTTCATTTTCGAATAATTGGAAGGTTTGGGAACCTCATCTCCGTTTTCATAGATCCATTTACAGGGAATTTTATTCCAATCCACATTATACAAGTTTCTTTTATGGTCCGTATGTCTGTCTAAATCTACTTGGGTAAAAATCAACTTTCCGTTAAAACAATGTAGTTTATAATCGTCAGGGATATTCCCTTTGGAGTCGGTCAGCAACTTTTCCACCACTATTCTTGGTTCTATATCTTTATATTGCCATTCTCGGGTACTGTAATAATGATTTTCCCGTAAAAGTTTTGCCAAAACCTTTCTTTTGGCTTTCCAATCTATGTTACTTTTATCCTTAACGATGATGCCTCCAGAACTATTGTGGTTTGTTTTGATGATTACAGGGTAATCTGGAAGGTTTTCGGGTGTAATGTCCTTGGGGTTCTTGGTATGTAAAACCAAGGGGATAAGATACACCTCACCAATGGTATCTTTTATATACTCCCGTACTTTATATTTATCTGCGGCAATGGGCAATAAAGGGTGACGCTCGTAAATTTTAAGAAAATTGATTTTTTCATTTAGTGTAAGCGGGTTTTCCAAATCTAGGTCACGCCCCATGCTGGAACGAAATTTACGTTTGACCTGCATTTTGTCGGGTATTAATTGCAAACCATATTCATATATTAAAAAGAAGGGGTGCAATATAAAATAGCCAATGCTTGTGTTGAGATATAAATGTCGGATTTTTTGTTTCATATGTCCCGGTTTTAGTTGGTTGGTACGAGATATACTGTATTGTGTGGTAGATTCTTAATCAATTTCTTTTTTCTCCCTTGTAATCGAGTTGAAAAAATTTTCATAATCCGAAATAATCTTTTGCGAACCGAAATTTTTTACGACATGACTTGATACTTGGCTAGGGGAAAAGTTATCAAGTTGCTCGATTAAAAGATTAAGTTTTTCAACAAAATCGGTATCATTCTTTACCAAATACCCATTTTCACCATTAATAATAATTTCATTCATCCCACCAGGAGCTTCATAGACTATGGCGGGGGTTCCTATCCCTAAACTTTCAATCAAAGCGTTGGGGAAACCTTCAAAAAAAGAGCCCTGTAAATAAATATGGCTGTTGGCCATATGTTGGTACACTTCTTTGCTAATGGGAATATGCTTAATTTTATCCATGATATTGTAGGAGTTGGCTACCTTAAAAATACGTTCCTTTTCGGCACCATCACCAATAATTGTATAAGTAAAGGCAGCTTTTAGTTTAGATAGCCCTTTCATGATTCTTTCATACCCCTTTTGTTTGCTCAATCTCCCAACTGTTATTAACTGTAATGATGAATTATCGGGATTGTCTTCTTTTGTTTTGATTTCCTCTGAAACTGGATTATTAATGGTTATAATATTCTTGTTAGCATATTTTTCCATCTGAATCATGTCTTTTTTCATATCCTCTGACTGGCAGATAAAATAGTTGATACGATTGTGTGCTAAATCTGATATTTTGGAATTAAGAAAGCTAAAAACCCCTTTGTTTTTAGCGTTACTTTTATTCCGCTTTTTAAACGAATCCCTAACACTTAGAACAATTGTTTCTCTTGCCACACATATTGTACGAGGATAAAAATAAGCCACTAGGCCGACAATGTAGTTGACATGGGTAAGTGAGCTGAAAGCAATCTGAGGCTTGTGCTTAAAAAATAATTTTAGTATATCGAAAAAGGCGTTTTTCGCATTTGGATGGTTGAGATAAACTACTTCTACTCCTTCTGTAGGATATATGGTATCCTTTTTAAAGCCAATAACAACTAGTTTGACATCGAATTTTTTTTGATTCAAGTTTTTGGCAATAAAGAGCATAACTCTTTCTGCTCCACCCGCGATAAGACTCGGAATAAATATTAGGATTTTTAGTTTTTCACTACTCATGTGTTAGTTGAGGTATATGCTTTTAACGGACTTATCACTATTGTATTATTGATTTTATGCTTTTCTTGTTTAGGAAAGCTGTCTAATTGGTTTTATTATATAGATGCTGTTTGAATATTATGTATTTTTCTGATGTACAGATAAATAATTAAGGCATTTACAAAATAAACTATGGATGTGGCCAAAGCGATTCCCTTAACCCCCATTAGTTTTAAGAATATGTAATTCAATACAACGTTTAAAATCAAGTTGATCACTGAAGATAATACCAAAAAATTGTTTTTATTTATTGCATTCAAATACTTGTTCATCACAATGGCAGAAATATAGAAGGGTATTTGAATCAAATACATTTGTTGTATAATATAAACTTGATCCGTATCCGAACTGGTAAATGTGCCACGTTCAAAAAATAGGGTGATGATAAGTTTTGATAATAAAATGAGTAGGATGGCCAAAATACTTCCAAGGCCCAATCCAGTAGCTAATATTTTATTAAGGTAATTAAAAAGTGTTTTACTGCCATCTAGTGCTTTTTTCGAGAAATAGGGTAGTAGTGTACTACCTACTGGAATACTTATAAGTCCTAGCACCACTACAGGAACTTTACTCCCATAATTAAGGGAAGCAATAGCGCCGACTGCTAACTGGGCAGAAAAATATTGGTCAACCATTGGATTCATTCCGTGTATCAAACTGGATGATATTTTTGCAGGAAATTGTTTTATAAGAATTTGAATATTATGGCTTTTAAAATTTGGTTTGTCAATACATATCACTTTCTTTTTGGTTCCAATGACTATTAAATATATAAGGCTTAATACACTACCAACCAACATACCTATGGCAAGCGTTTTTTCTTGTAAATTTTGATGGAAAAATGCTAGAAAGATAATGGTCGTCAAGGGAACAAATAGGCCTTTTAAGGAAGAATACAGAAATTCATCGTTTACCATTAATAGGCCAGATATTAAAGACGATACCCCCCAAAATAGCATACAGGGCAACACAATCCACAATTGAGTTTTAATCAGTTCGTAATAATGTGGTTCATGACCAGGAAATAATACTTCCAAATAAACATCAATACCTAAATAAGTTATTCCCATCATGATTAGGGCCAAAGCCAGCGTAATGATGAAGCTTGAACCCTGAAAAGCCCCTATACTTTGCTGTTGATGACTTTTTTCTGCAACATAATTGGGTATAAATACTGAACTATAGGAACCTATAAATACGTTTTGTACAAAAGAAGGAACCAAAACTGCAATCAAATACGTATCCAAAAGCTCAGAAATACCAAAGGTGTCAGCAATCAATATTTCCTTAAAAAAGGCAATACCTTTGACCAGTAGCGATACTACCGCTACGGTCAACATGTTGGAAAATAGTTGGCCTTGAAATTTTTTCCAAATCTTTTTAATTAGGGAGCGCCATTTTTTATCCTCTTTCTGCATTTGCCCCACTATATTTTTTCGATTTCGGAAGCCATTGTGCCTTGGTTGACAATTGAGTAGTGTTCAAAAGATTTGGAGCTGGATGATTCTTTTAATTGAATCGCTATCCACATGAGGATAAAAATGGCATATTCGTTGGTCATAAAATTATGGTTGGTCATAAAAAAGAGGGCCAAACCACTAAGCATTAATAGGCCATGCGGTTTTTCCTGAAATTGATGATATCCTCTCAAAAACAATTTGAAAAGAAAGGCAAGAAAAATTAATAAAGGAATTATACCGCTTTCGCCCCAAATCAATAAATAGGTGTTATGCACACCCCATTTTGTTGGAACAATACCATAACCATAAAAAGAATGGTATCCATTACCGAAAATTGGATTTTCAAACAACACATCGTAATAGCGTGCCCAGGTTTCGGTTCTAGAGTCTTCATTCAATGCCTGGACATCATTTTGTTGAGAACCACTGATTAATGCTCCAATCTGTTCCAAGCGTTCGTTTTTAACCGGCAAAAACTCGTTAAAGGTTACAAGCAAAGTCAGCACTCCAAATCCAATGAGTAGCATTTTGGCGTTTTTTATACTCAAACGAATGGACATCAGATTCAGCAAAAGCCAAGTGACCATAAAGGTGCGGGATAGGGTTATCAGTCCTAATCCTGTAAACGAAAGCTTGCCAAAAAGCCTTAAGGGTTTAATAATGGAAAAACTTAGAGCAAAACCCATTAAACAGACCAAGCCTCCATTATTCGCATCTAAATAAAAACCACTATAACGACCATAATCGGCCAGAGGGTTTTGGAAAAGAAAGATATTCCCCAAAATGGACAAGGCCCCAATCAAAAGAAAAAACCAAAGTTCCTTTTGAGTTGTATTTTTTACCACTTCATACCCACCCCAAATTATGATAATGTATTTGATGACCCTTACAAAGAAGAAATGAATATCGGCAATATATACTTGGCTGACTAGGATACCAATCATATAATATAGTATTCCGAATACAAGCATTTCATAGCAATTCCCAGTCTTTTTGTTCAGAATAACATATACTAAAATTAATCCATAGGAGGCGTAGCTTAATAAAGAGGATAAAGTATCATTAATATAGATTAATGTAAACCCAGGAAAGTTCCATAGAATCAGGGCTAAAATAACATAGCGTAGTATGGGGAAAACCTCAGGTTTAGATTCCATTAGTCTGTACTTAGTTCTTTAAATAAAGCTTCCCACTTTCTAATAATCTCTGATAAAGTGAACTTTTGCATACTTTGGGGAGCTTTAGTAGCTAAAGCCATCCGTAGCCTGTCATCTTCCAACAAAAGCCTCAGATTATCTTGCATCGATTCGGCATTTTGGTTTTTCACAAGTATTCCATTTGCTTGATTTTCAATCAATTCACTTGGCCCGGATACACAATCGTAAGCAATACAAGCCATGCCATTGCTGAGGGCTTCCATCAATCCCATAGGGAGCCCTTCAAATCTTGAAGGGAGCGCAAAGATTTGAGTATCCTGCATAATTTCAAAGACATTAGGACAAAACCCGGCAAATTCCACATTTTCTTCAATGCCTAAATCTTCGGTGATACCTTTAAGGTGAGCAAAGCCAGTTTCACCTCCTCCTAAAATCTTTAGGGTCCATGCACTGTTTTCTTTGAGAATGGGTGCAATTACAGGTAAAAAAGAATCAAATCCTTTTTGGTGATACCGATTTAAAGATCCGACCAGTAAAATTGTTTTATTTCTTTCAAGCAAAGGTTTAGAATAACTGGGTACCGAAATTGGATTGGGCATTACTTTAACCCGCGCCCCCATTTTGGTATAATAATCTACGTCATAGGAAGTCAAAACAGTAATAAAATCAGCAAATCTATAGAAGTACTTTCGAATGAATAAAGTCTTTTTGTTCTTCTTTTTAAATGAATGATTGATATGTTCCGAAACGATTACTTTTACTTTCAATAAAAGCCCAACAACAATAGCAATTAGGCCATTTGTGGGCATGAAAGAAATCAGAATATCAGGCTTTGGTTCTTTTTTTCTGTAAAAACGGAAAAGATTATAAATGGATCTTAGTTTATGGTTTTTAATGGAACCTTGATGCAGTTTTATTCGTTTTACCTTGTTTGAAACCACATATTTATCGTCATCATTAAAAGTTATTAATCTTACTTCATGATTTTCTGCAAGTGCATCTGCTATGGTTACCATAACTCTTTCGGCACCGCCGCCTTTTAAACTATCGATACTAAAGTCTATTCTCATTTTTAGGATATAATTAATCTGCTACCCAATTTTACATCCCATTCAAAAGGATATATAGGCTTGCTTCCTGAATGATGGTATAGCGTTAATTCACCAAAATAAAGGTTATTGTCAATAACGTACCAATCCACCCTTAAGTATTTAAATTGTTGTGATAAGCTTTCGGATAGCATAATCATTTTATCCAAGCATTTTGGTTTATCGACGTTTGTTTTACTTGGTTTAATGTAATCCCCATTAGGGAGTCTTCCTCCCCATTCGTAAGGCTCTCGATTCCAGTCCCTATCATACCAGTTACAGGATTGATTGCTGGTTCCTCTATCAATATCAACATTAATCATATGTACTTTACCATTAAAACAATGTACTTTATAATCATAAGGAACATTGCCATTTCGGTCACTTAATAATTTTTCTACAATTACTAGAGGCTCGATGTCTTTGTAAACCATTTCACGACCCACCCAATAATAGTTTTCGGCTAAATTTGCTCTTAACTGATTTTGAATGGATTTCCAGTTAATTTCTTCCTTTTTATTCTTAATGACAATTCCTCCAGAACTATTATGATTTGTTTTAATAATAACAGGATAATCGGGTAGGTTTTCTGGGATTATATTTTTTGGATCATTGGTCATATAGGCGAGAGGCACCAAATATTCTTCCCCGACTTCATTTTTAATATATTCTCTAACACGGTATTTATCCGCAAGTTTACTGCCTATTGGATTCTCATAGTTTAATTTTAACCAATTAATTTTTTCATTCAAAGTTTTGGGTTCATTGAGATTTAGCTTGTAACCAAAATTATCTTTAAACCTTCGTAATATAAATTTTTTATTTGACAGGTATTTTTTGAGTAAAAAAAACTGGTAGGTTAAAACAATAGGCCTAAGAATTAAAAACCCAATTCTATTTTTGTTATATAAATCTTTTAAAAAACCTTTCATTCCTAAATTTTAATGGAAAAGTATAAATGAATGGATTGACCGCACAAAAAAAGCTGTTCAAAGGAACAGCTTAATCGATAATGAACATATTTCTTTTTTGAATAAAGAAAGAGCTAATTAAAATTTTTAATTCATGGTCAATGAAAACACAAATTCTTCAATGTTGGTATAACCATTTCCATCCTCGTCATCGGAGGGTTTAGCCATTAAATTGCCAAAAGTATGAATTTCCCAAGCGTCTGCCATACCATCATTATCGGTATCATAAGTTGCTGCGCGCGCAGTTGAAGTTATATTTGGAAATCCGCCAATGGTATTAATGTCTGTAATCCCTTGTATGCCATTTTCATCAGTCCAATTACCAATCAATCTTGCATCAACTGCATCAGGAAAAATGACACTAGGGCCAACGTTGCTTAAAACAGCTTCAACAACCTCCGAACTTGGTAATGGGGTGTATGGGCTTGATATGCGTCTAGATGATTGATTTGCAGATTCCCAGTTGCTATTCATCATACCATGCGAATTAGCGCCCAATTGTATGTTGTCAGTTTGATACATATAGCCCTCATCTGCCAATCCATTCGGATTTTCGTAAGTGTTTAGTTGATATACATGGTCGGCTTGTCCTGGTGGGTAATCAGAATCAGCTTTAAAAACGTTGCCTATACTTTCAACAGTAGCTGGACCAAAACTTGTTGTCATAGCTCTGTTATAATTATAAAGAACATTATTCACAAACTCAAAATCAGTTTCATCCCCATAAGTGTGTTCTGGAACTCTATTACCATTATTGGCCCAATAATTTTGAATCATTGAAAACTTATGAACATTCCTGCCAATCAATGCTGCATAATGGTTTCCATCGAGGTTTTCTGCTATTATTGAATTTTGAAGGGTTACATTTTGAGTTGGAGAATTTGATGAACCTCCAGAATCCCCGGTAATAGAGAAGTTTTCATCATTTCCCCATGTTAAGCTAACATGGTCAACAACTACATTTTCAACCGTTGAGTTGGATGTATGGTTAGTAATGCCTATTGGATCGGATTCACTCTCACCAGCTACCCTAATCCTTAAATATCTAATGATAACTTCTGATGTCATTATCCTGAATCCATTTCCCTTTATAGTTATGCCTGGATAGGGTGCGGTTTGTCCAAGTATAGTAATGTTTGGGTTCCTTATACTGCGCTGTGAAGTCCATTCAATTTCACCTCCAACATCAAACACCACAATTCTTGGTCCACTGGCATACATTGCTTCTACCAAACTGCCTGGTCCATCTTCGTTTAAGTTGGTCACATGGATAACACGTCCGCCTCTACCGCCTATGGTATTTTGGCCAAAACCTTTGGCACCGGGAAACGCTTTTAACGCTCCCATGTCCGCAGTTCCATATTGGGTGTTTACGACCACGGTGGCCTTTTTTTCATGTTTGTTTTGGCTACCTTTTCCTCGTACCTCCACGGTATAGGTGAATTCGTCGCTTACCATACCATTGTTACCGGCCTTGTTGGCAGATTCCGGTTTTGGTGAATAGGTTATGGTATTATCCTCGTTGAGGCTGATGTCGCCTTCCAGGGCATCGGAAACCGCCACAATTTGAAAGCTTTCCAAATCTTGGGAAGGAATACTGTCATTTTTCAACACATCCAAGATAGCTGATTCAACAGCCCCAGAAATGGTGAATTCATCATTGTTTACACTAAAAGATACTGAGTTTATGAGCTCGCCATCCTCAGTTGTTTCTTCTTCAATTTGGTTTTGAATCGTTTCATCGAACAGATCACTATCCTTACTACATGAAGAAAGCGTCAGGGAAATAAAAAGCAATAAAAGACTCACGTACGAAATGGTTTTGTGGGATGCCATTTAGAATAAAGAGGTTAAGTGGTTAAAAACTATTATTTCCGACCTGGGAAACAAATCTAATTTAATTGTATGTTTTATCGACGTAAAACTATTTTTTTTCGATGAAATGCACTTTCTAATCAATTGATTCTCTGTACTTATTTATTTTTTCGATGAAAATCAGTTTTAATCAGGTGAAATACATTATAAACGTTTGTGTTACGTCGGCAATGCTTTTTTGGATGTGCAAGGCATTGATTATCGATGAAATACACTCTTTTTTAACATCGAGGCGTTTTTTTTAACATTCGGATAGCCAATCAACTTTTAGGTACTGGTTAAATTATTGTTGCTAGCGTAATAAGATTCCGAAATACTTTAGTTGAGAGAGCCAGGGATTGAGGTAATTAACCGCAGGGGGGGACGAGTGACGAGAAGTTTTCAGTTAACGAGATTCCGAGACTCCTCTTCGTGCTTCATTCGGAATGACAGGTAACAAAAAGGTTCTCGACCTGCCTGCCGGCAGGTACAATCTTTCTTCATTTTTACTCATAAAGATTACTCGAACTGACGCCTAGAACTAAGTTCTATGTTCAAAACGCACAATGGGTATTTAAAAGTATTGTGTTATTTCGAACGCAGTGAGAAATCTCATTGCAAATTCAAAGTTATGGGATTTCTCTTTGTGGCTCACTAGGAAGTATGACACGTAAACCCCTCCTGTTATTCTGAAGGGGCATGGCGACTGAAGAATCTCTTATATAAGAACAAGTTCAAGTTCAAGCTCAAGTTCAAGAGCAAACTCAAGTACAAGATTATAGATTCTTCACTTCGTTCAGAATGACAAAAAAGATGGTTCTTGGAGGTTCGTGCAATTTGTGTCAATTGTAGCCAATCGTCATTCGGCATGACACTTTTTAGACCTCTGGTTTATTCATAAAAACCATTATACCAGTCCACAAATTCTTTTACTCCCTTTTCAATGGAGGTATCGGGTTTGTAGCCGTAGTCTCTTATCAGGTCGTTCACATCTGCCCATGTGCTTTCCACATCACCGGGTTGGATGGGCATTAAATTTCGTATGGCAGGTGTATCCAAGGAGTACTCAATGGCATCAATAAAATCCGTAAGCTTTACCTGTTTGTTGTTGCCAATATTATAAATCTTATAAAGTTCGTCCTTTCGTTTGCTTTCTGCTATAGGCGTTTCAATAATTTTGCCCATTCCCCCGACAATATCGTCTACATAGGTGAAGTCCCTGGCCATATTGCCGTAGTTGAACACATTGATGGGCTCGCCCTTTTTTATGGCATCCACAAAGAGGAACAGGGCCATGTCCGGTCTGCCCCAAGGACCATAAACGGTAAAGAACCGAAGCCCGGTTGTGGGCAATTGGTACAAGTGGCTATAGGTGTGTGCCATAAGCTCGTTGCTCTTTTTGGTGGCAGCATAAATACTAATGGGTCTATCCACGGTGTCTTCCGTGGAGAATGGGATTTTTTCATTCAATCCGTAAACGCTTGAGCTGCTGGCATACACTAAGTGCTTAACCTTGCCATGTCGACAGCATTCCAATAAATTGGCAAAACCCACCACATTGCTCTGGATGTATGCATCCGGATTTTCCAAACTATAACGCACACCGGCCTGGGCTCCCAGATTACAGACTACATCGAAGGTGTTTTCCTGAAACAGCCGATCCAAACCTTGGCGGTCGGCTAGATCGAGTTTTATGAACTTCATTTGCTCGCCATGCAATGTGCTGGAGGATATTTGCCCGTCAACTTCTGCTTTGGCTCTTGGAATGCCCAGTTGCTGTATACGGGCATATTTTAACCCAACATCATAATAATCGTTGACATTGTCCATGCCAATTACGGTATGTCCGTTTTTGATCAGAAGCTCACAAAGGTGGTATCCTATAAATCCTGCTGCCCCGGTTACTAAGATGTTCATTGGTTGTTTTTTATAAATTCGTATTGCTATATATTATTTCGCTGAGTTTTTCTTTAAAATATCCTCGATATATTTTTCGGTCGAGGCTGCCATTTGGTGTGTTGAGAAGGTTTCCAGAAAGGTTTTTCTTGAATTCTTGCCCAACTCCGCTATCAGTTTTCTATCCCGTATCAAATTGGAGAGCTTTTCTGCCAAATGGTCGGGATTTTCCTTTGGAATTAAATATCCATTGTAGCCGTCCCTCACCATTTCATGAACCCCGCCCACATCAGAAGCCACTATGGGAACTCCTACGGACATGGCCTCACATATAGAAAGGGGGAGCCCCTCAAACCTAGAGGTAAGCACAAATATATCCGACTTGTTCAAAAATGAGGGGATATCGTTGCTTTCGCCATGAAAGGTGATCAAATGGTCGATCTTCATTTTCTTGGACAGGTCTACAAATTCTTGGTGCAAATCCCCATGGCCTACCAAATCTACTTGAATTGGTGCATCTTTTAAGGTTTGTAACGCCTTAAACAAGGTCATGTGATCCTTTTGATATGAAAAACGGGCCATCATCAATAGGGTAATCGGGTCTTCCTTTGCTTCTTTCCGTTCTTCTTTTAAAAAGTCGGGACTTCCGTTATAAATCACCCGCATTCTTGATTCGGGGACTATGCCGTGCTTTGAAGCCAAATTGAAATCAAATGCCGAAACAGTGATCAAATGGTCGGTAAATCTGCCCATCACTTTTTCAATGGCCATGTACATATATCGCTTAAGCCCCTTTACCCCGGGCGTAAAGGACCAACCATGGACTGTAAAAATGTTGGGCATTCCTATTTTATGACAAGCAAGTCGGCATAAAATTCCCGCTTTGGATGAATGTGAGATTACAATATCCGGTGCTTCCTGTTTCAATAATTCGCAGATGGTCTTGTAGCATTTAAAGTCGTTTATGGGCGAAATTTCCCTTTTAAGACTTGGTAAGCAGGTAACCTTTACGTTAAGTGCTTCAAGCCGTTTGGTCAAAGTACCCTCTTGTCCGACCATTACCTGAACCTCATGACCGCTTTTGACCATAGCTTCCGTGTTATTGAAAAGCACCATTTGAGCTCCACCAATTGGTTCGCTAAGTGTTATAACCTGAATTATCTTCATTTGCCCAAAAGGTGTGTTTTTCTGTATAAAAAGCGTGTGGCCATATAGTACGTGTAGCACATAAATGGAAACTAAACCCTATGGTTAGCTTCCGTTTTGTCCAATTTTGTAGAATTTAAAGCCCAGAGCCTCCATTTTTTTGTGGTCTAAAATTCTTCGCCCATCAAAAACAAAGGCTGGCTTAAGCATGAGATTGTGTATGGCTTGCCAATCGTACTCCTTAAATTCGTCCCATTCGGTTAACACGGCAATGGCATGGGCATCTTTTGCAGCTTCGATAGGGTCGTTTACAACGGTCACCAATTTTTCGATTTCCTCCCTGGATTTGTTTCCGAGATATTCCAGGTCGGAATAAACGGTTTCTTTGGATACCTTTGGATCGTATACCACAATATTTGCGTTTTCTTCCAAAAGTGCATCGGCCACATAAATGGCTGCGGATTCTCGGGTATCATTGGTATCTTTTTTAAAGGCCCAACCGTAGAAAGCTATTTTTTTACCAGAGACCGTATTGTAGAGGGTGGCAATAATATTGTCCGCAAAACGTCTTTTTTGGTAATCGTTCATTATGATTACCTGTTCCCAGTAATCGGCAACTTCTTGTAATCCAAAACTTTTGGCAATGTAAACCAAGTTCAGGATATCTTTTTGAAAACAAGATCCCCCAAAACCAACGGAGGAATTCAAAAACCGAGATCCAATTCTGGAATCGTATCCAATTGCCTTGGATACTTCGGCAACATTGGCATCTGTTCTTTCACAAAGTGCCGAAATTGAATTGATGGAAGAGACCCGTTGTGCCAAAAAAGCATTGGCCACAAGTTTGGAGAGCTCGGAAGACCAAACATTGGTCTGTAAAATACGTTCTTTGGGCAGCCAGTGCTCGTACACCCAGCTTAAGGCATTCTTTGCTTCTTGTCCCGATGGGGTGTCCGCCCCACCTATCAATATACGGTCTGCATCGAGCAAGTCATCAATAGCGGTACCTTCTGCGAGGAATTCGGGGTTGGACAGTATTTCAAAATTCACATTGTTGCCCGTATTCTCCAAAATACTTTTCAGTGTTTCTGCTGTCCGAACAGGAAGTGTGGATTTTTCAACCACAATTTTATCGTTAACGGCTACTTTTGCAATGTTTCGGGCACATAGCTCTATATATTTTAGGTCAGCCGCTTGGCCCTTGCCCTTACCGTATGTTTTTGTTGGTGTGTTCACGGAGATGAAAATCATATCGGCCTCATCTATGGCGCGGTCCACCTCGGTCGAGAAGAATAGGTTTTTTCCTCTGGCATTTCCCACAACTTCTTTTAAGCCAGGTTCGTAAATGGGAAGTTTATCCAAATCTTCATGGTTCCAAAGATCTATTCTTTTTTGGTTTATATCTACTACATTTACCGTTATTTCAGGACATTTAGAGGCAATTACAGACATAGTGGGGCCGCCAACATAACCGGCTCCAATACAGCAAATATTCTTGATTTTTTTCATGCTTAATTTTTGTTGAATTCAAAGATGGTAAAAAAATTATGAGACTTGTACTTGATTTTAGACCAAGTCACCTTTTTTTGGATGAAAGGGAGTAGGGCTGACATTAATCGGTCATTTATTTATGGTATGATTATTTATTGTGCAAGGGAAAATTCTATCAGACGATAAAATGGAATCACAAAGATAAAAAGGTAAATTAGTTCGGTTGAACGATTTTTCATAAGCTTAAACGAAATAAAAAGAGGTTTGTGGAAGACTGATATACTTTTAGTCGCGATTTTATGTTTTATTAAAACTCAAACTATCCTTTAATATTATGTCAACATATAAATAGATGTTTTGTTCAAACAAAAGTAAATATTTATCAAATAATGGTTTTGCCGAGGACAGCCTAATACACGTTAGTTATCTGCTGTTGATGGCCTTACTCCTAATTTGTGTGAAAATAGGTTTCTTTGGCAACCAAAGTTATTCTATATTTCGCTTTAAAACGATTTAAGTCTATCTAACCAAAATATTCAACAATGAAATTTCAAGCTCGTAACATAGTACTGTTTTTTATTTCAATTATTTTTCTTGGTTCCTGTGCATCCAAAGAGGATGTGGTTTATTTTCAGAATGCAGCCTTATCCGGTCTGGAAACACAGGTGAAGGAAAGTAAATCCACTACTCGTTTCAAAGTGGATGATCTGATCAGCATTTATGTTTCCACCCTTGACCCGGAAGCCAGTGCCCCATTTAATCTTTTTAGGGGGACACAGGAAGGGGGCATTAGGCCAGAGCAGGTAGACTATTTAGTGGACAAAGAGGGCGAAATTGATTTTCCGGTGGTAGGTAAAATAGAGGTTGTTGGGCTGACCCCAGAAGAGTTGCGGGTTAGATTGACAGAAAATTTATCGGATTACCTCAAAGATCCGATAATCAATATTCGATTAAAAAACTTTACTGTTACTGTTTTGGGCGAAGTGAAACGGCCTGGGACCTATTTGGTCAATGGGGAGCAAATCACAATTTTCGAAGCCCTGGGGTTGGCAGGAGATATGACCATTAAAGGCATGCGAAAGAATGTTTTGGTGGTTAGGGAGTTCGATGGGACAAAAGTGTATTACCGGATTAATCTGACCAACAACAGTGCTGCGGAATCCCCTGTGTACTATTTAACACAAAACGATGTTGTTTATGTTGAACCGAACAAATCGGCCATTACTTCTTCCACATTGGACAACAGGGCCAGTATCACGGTATCCATTGTAACGGCTTTGATTACATCCGCAGTTCTTTTAATAACAAGAAATTAAGCTACACCAAAAAAATTTCCACTCATATATGGAAAATCCCAATTTGAACGCTAAAATGCAAAGAAACAATTTGAAGGGAGAGCTGGAGAAATATTTGAAGCACAAGCATTGGTTTGTGCTGTCGGCAATAGTTGCAGTTTCCATTGCATACCTTTATGTAAGATACGCTACGCCAAAATACCAAGCCAATGCCACCATCCAGATCATTGAGGAAAAAAGCGCCCCTTCGGAACTCAGCCTTTTTAGTGATTTGAACTTATTGCCCGGGGGGTCAAAAAAGGTCGAGGATGAAATTGAGGTGATGCGTTCCCGAACCAATGTGAGACAGGTGGTCATCAATCTGGGGCTCGATAAAAAAGTGATGCATGTGGGCCGGGTGAAAAATTCCGAAGTTTATGGAAATGTACCGGTAAAAATTTCGATAGATTCCATTAAAAGGGACGTGCAATTCAGTTGTTATATCATTCCACAGTCCCAAACCAACTTTTTGTACTGGACAGAAGAGAACGAAGAACAGCAAAACAGAACTTTTGGTGAGGAAATCACTACAAATCGAGGTAAAATAACAATCCTTCCACAAGAAAGCAAAAAATTGAAACCCTATATTGGGGAAACATTGAAAATAGTGCTTTCCCCCGTAAGCGATGTTACCTTAAGCTATCAAAAAGCACTTGGGGCAGCTATCGCCGACGAATACTCCTCAATAATAAATTTGACCATCCAAGATGCCGTACAGGAAAAGGCCATGGATTTTTTAAACGAGTTGATACATATCTATAACCTCAATGGGAAGAATGACAAAAAGGCAATTGCCGACCGAACTGCTGAATTTATAGATGACAGAATTGCGGATATTTACAGCGACTTATCGGAAGCGGACCAAAGTGCACAAGATTTTAAATCGGATAGGGGGCTTACGGATATCCAATCACAATCCAATATCAATTTGAACGTAAGTGCGGCAAATCAGCAAGAATTGCAGGATGCACAGATCCAATTGCAGATAGCCAACAGCGTGAGTGATGAACTTGAGAGCCAAGAGGGGTACGGCATTCTTCCTTCCAATATTGGATTGGCTGATGCTTCGATTACCAGTACAACTGCAAGGTACAATCAACTGGTTTTGGAACGTGAGCGCCTATTAAAGAGTTCCAATGAAAAGAATCCTGTTATCGTCAACATAGACGAACAGTTGGAGAACCTGAAAAAGAGCATGCAATCCAGTTTGAACAGTATGACCAATAATTTGAACCTAAGGGTAAACAACCTTAGTTCACAGTTGGCCACCATCAACTCAAAAATATATTCCGCTCCAAGGAACGAAAGGGCATTGCGGGAGATTACCCGAAAGCAGCAAACGGTGGAGGGCCTGTACCTGTATTTATTGCAAAAAAGGGAAGAGGCCCAAATCGCGTACGCTTCGGCATCGCCCAATTCAAAGGTCGTGGATACGGCCTTCCCAGCAAGTAAGTTTCCGGTTGCACCTAAAAAAAGTATTATATATCTGGCGGCATTTTTATTGGGAATTTTAATTCCGGCCGGAATCGTTTACGGCTTGGATGTAATAGATGACAAGATCCACAGTGCCCACGCATTGGAAAAATTGGTTGTAGGGGCCGGGGTACCCGTTATCGGCGAATTACCCCGATTAAAGAACAAATCCATAAAAACCGTAGCAAAGGACGACCGCTCCGTACTATCGGAGGCCTTGCGAATTATCAGGACCAACATGGATTATTTGCTCAAAACGGAACTGAAGGGCGGCAATGCCAAAAAAAATATAATTTATGTCAGTTCCAGTCTTCCAACAGAAGGTAAGACCTTTTTCTCCACCAACCTTGCCTTGATTTTATCCAGCACGAACAAAAAGGTCTTATTGGTCGGGGCAGATATTCGAAACCCGAAGTTTTATATGTTTTTCAACGATGGAAAGGAAAATGTTAAAAACAAGAGGTCAGGCTTTACGAGGAGTGCGGGGTTGACGGATTATTTGTTTGATGACTCCCTTGGTTTGAAGGATATAACCAATAGCACCGAAGTAAACGAGAACAAAATAGATGTTATCCATTCGGGCAAAACATTTCCAAACCCTTCCGAATTACTTATGAATAATAGATTTGGACACCTTATGGACACAGTTTCCCAAGTTTATGATTATGTCATAGTCGATACCGCACCAATGATGCCGGTTACGGATACACTTCTTATAAGCGAACATGCCGACCTTTTGGTTTATGTAACGAGAGCGGGCCAATCGAGTATAGGTGATATAGAGTTCCCGCTTAAGCTCCGAAAAGAAGGGAAATTAAATAACCTGGCCTTTGTGGTGAATGGCGTAAAAGCATCGGAACTAGGCTATGGTGGAAAATATGGATACGGCTATGGCGCCCAAAGTAAAAAATGGTGGAAATTTTAGCCGTTCCCATCAAAACAATAAAAATTATAAAAAAACAAGCCTGCCAATTGGGCAACCAAAATTAAAATCACCTTAGTTTACAATGGAAAATAGGAAACATGCTTACCTTGTCATGGCCCATAACGAACCCGAATTGCTATGCAAACTGTTAGGTTGTTTGGATGATGAGCGTAATGACATTTATCTTCATTTGGACCAAAAATTTGATGCCATATCCGAGGACGACCTAAAAGATCAATGTAAACATTCCAATGTTTTTTTCATCGAAAGAAAACCGATTTATTGGTCCGGTTATAGCCAAATCGATTGTGAATTGAGATTGTTGAAGGCGGCCGTCCAAAACAATTATGCCTATTATCACTTGATTTCCGGAGTGGACCTGCCCATCAAGAGCCAGGATTACATTCATGATTTCTTTGAAAAACACAAGGGGCAACAATTTTTGTCAGTTACCAAGGTAAAAAACTGGAAAATAGCCAGCCGCTATAAATACTATCACTTTATCAATATAAACAAAAGGTTGCCCAGAAAGTGGTCCAGGTCACTTCGTTATCCATTTGCATTGTTGCAAACCTGTTTGTTCATCAACAGGTTTAGGAACAGTAGCTTAAAGGATTTTTATTGGGGACAGGCTTGGTTTAGCATTACAAACGATTTTGCAAAATACGTTGTAGACAAAGAAAAATTTATTGCAGAGAACTTTGACAATGGTTTTTTTAACGATGAGGTATTTATGCAAACTCTTTTGATGAACTCGGAATTTAAAGATAGCCACTCCAAATCCATGAGCTATGCCCGATTGATTGATTGGGACCGGGGAAAACCCTACACGTGGACCATTGATGAGTTTGATGAGCTTATGGCTTCAAAGGCATTGTTCAGCCGAAAATTTTCGATGAACAAAGACCCGGAGGTGATTGATAAAATACTGGAAAAAATTCAATAAAACCTTGTTTTGAAAATTTGGTGATGAATGACCTTTACTTAAAACAACAAGGTTAAGGTTTCATGATAGCTTGTTTAAATAAGCTTGGGGCATTTGCATCCCGGGCTAATTTACCATGTCCGAAAACCAACCTGAATAGGCTTGTTTTCAAAAGTTTATTCAGTGTTTTTCACTTTTTTAAGTTGGACAAACTGCACATTTCTTCTGTTTATTTTTTCTCCACAAAAAAGCAAAGTCCCATCCATTTCGGATACATGGTCATTTAACGATAAAGCATTTGGTTTAATCGAATAAAAACGCTCTTATTAAAGGGAGGGGGGGTATTCTATTATTTTTGATTGTTAGAAAGAATTCTGGCCAAATTGCTATGAACTATATCAATACCATGAAAAAAAATTACTTTTCTTATTTGCTCAAAGTTTCCACAGGAGCTTTTCTTTTTTTATCCAGTATTTTTTATGCTGATGTGCACGCACAGATTAATTTTGATCAGAGTGAGTTGGATTTTAATGTATTTGCCGCGCCCTCTGGAGTAACTTCTTTAATGTATGGCCCAGATGGAAGGTTGTATGTTGCAGAATATCCGGGTACCATTTTGATTTATTCAATCGAAAGAATTAGCTCCACTAATTACGTGGTAACGGGAGTGGAGTCCCTATCCGGGGTCAAGAATATTGTAAACCACGATGATGATGGAACCCCATGCAGTGGATCTGGTAATGCCTGCTCCAGTAGGGAAACCACAGGACTTACGGTCGGAGGTACCGCATCTAACCCTATAATTTATGTCTCTTCCAGTGATTTTAGGATTGGTGCCGGACCTAGTGGAGGAAATGGAGATTTAGGTTTGGATACCAACTCTGGCGTAATTACAAGATTGAGTTGGGACGGCAGTTCTTGGGATGTAGTGGATTTGGTAAGGGGGTTGCCCCGTTCCGAAGAAAATCACGCCACCAATGGTTTAGAGGTTACGACCATAAATGGTTCTGAATATTTAATCGTGGCATCTGGTGGGATTACCAATGGAGGAAGTCCTTCGGAAAATTTTGTGTATACCTGTGAGTATGCACTTTCAGGGGCAATTTTGGCAGTAGATTTGGATGCCATCAATGCACTTCCTGTGCAAACTGATGTTAATGGTCGTGATTATATATATGATCTTCCAACTTTGGATGATCCAACTCGAACTAACATGAATGGAATAGACGACCCGAATGCCCCTGGATATGATGGTATAGATGTTAATGACCCATGGGGAGGAAATGACGGGTTGAATCAGGCAATGATAGTCCCAGATGGTCCTGTCCAAATACTTGCTCCGGGTTTTAGGAATGCTTACGATATTGTAGTTACCGAAAGCGGGGCCTTATACGCCACCGATAATGGTGCCAATGGAGGCTGGGGAGGATTCCCGGTCAATGAAGGTACAGCTAATGTAACCAATGATTATGATTCTTCAGAACCGGGCAGTCAATCACCTTCTGGTGGAGAGTTTATCAATAACAAAGACCACCTAGAGTTGATTACCACGGATCTACAAACATATACCTTCGGTAGTTTTTACGGTGGACACCCAAACCCGACAAGGGCAAACCCCGCAGGGGCAGGATTATTTACTGTTCCCAACCAAAATGGTACGGATGGTGCCGTATTTCGTACAGAGATATTCGGGTCCACGACCAATAATCCCGACATAGCCCTGCCAGCTAACTGGCCACCTTTGCCTTTGGAGATGGCAAATCCTGTTGAGGGAGATTGGAGAGGTCCTGGGATAGATAACCCAGATGGACCTGAAGATGCCCCTGTTGTAATTTGGGGAACCAATACCAATGGAATCGATGAATATACCGCCAGTAACTTTGGTGGTGCCATGCAAGGTGATTTAATTGCTGGTGTTAATTCGGGAGATTTACGAAGGGTAGAATTAAATGGCGATGGCACATTGGAAAATTTTACCGCTGTTTTTCTTTCAGTAAATGGAGGCAATGCTTTGGGGATTACCTGTAATAGCGATACGGATATCTTTCCTGGAACTATTTGGGCCGGTACGCTTGGTGGTAAAATTGTGTCTTTTGAACCTCAAGATTTTGTTGAATGTGATAATCCTGCTGGAGATCCATTGGCGGATTTTGACAATGATGGCTATACCAACCAAGACGAACTGGACAATGGAACCGATCCCTGTAACGGAGGTTCGCAACCTGCGGATTTTGACAAGTCGGCAGGAACACCATATATATCTGACCTTAATGATGAAGATGACGATAATGATAGTATTTTGGATCAAAATGATCCTTTTCAATTAGGTGATCCAGAAGTTGGGGGAAGTGATGCGTTTACAGTACCCATTAACAATGATTTTTTCAATGACCAACAAGGGTTAGGGGGAATCTTTGGGTTGGGACTTACAGGACTTATGAACAATGGAGACCCAAATCCCAATTATTTAAATTGGTTGGACAGAAAGGATGACCCCAATGATCCCAACCCCAATGATGTGTTGGGGGGAGCTCCCGGTCTTATGACGTCCCATATGACTTCGGGTACCGCTAACGGAAGCACCAATACACAGGAAAAAGGCTATCAATATGGGGTGCAGGTAGACCAAACCACTGGGGTGTTCACCGTAATTGGCAATTTAATAGGGTTGGTAGGACCATTGCGTATTTATGGAAATACCGCTGCAGTTGGAGGGGAATTGGGATATTTTATTGGCGATGGCACCCAAAGTAACTTCATTAAAATGGTGGTTACAACAAATGGTATTACTGCCTTACAAGAAATCGACGATGTACCACAGACTCCAATTAACATTACAATAGATGAGTTAGATCGCCCAGGCAGTGAAATTGTATTCTATTTTATGGTCGATTCTTCCAATGGAGAGGTGACCTTGCAGTATGAATTTGATGGAGGGGGAAGAATAGACGCGGGGACCATTATGGCCCAAGGTAGTATTCTTGATGCCATCCAGCAATCCAATCAAGATTTGGCCGTAGGTTTAATTGGAACTTCCAATACCGAAGGAGTGGAATTGGAAGGTACCTGGGATTTTCTAAATGTGGTGGGGCAAGAACCTACGCTATCTCAAGAGATTCCCGATATTTCCAAAGTTGTGGATTCTGACGACGAGACTATTCTCTTGGATAATTTTTTTGCGGATGATTTTGGAGATGACAACCTCAATTATTCGGTAGTGAACAATTCGGATACCAATGTGGGAGCTGTAATCAATGGAAATGAACTTATTATATCGTTCCCTTCTGTAACAGCGGTTTCGGATATTACCATTAGAGCCACGGATAATGATGGTTTTTTTGTGGAAGATACGTTTAACGTAACCGTTAGTGATGCTCCGGTAGTTTTATATCGTGTAAATGCAGGGGGTCCCGAACTGGCAGCCATTGATGGAGGTATGGTTTGGGGTGCGGATGAATTGGGCAATAGTTCACCCTATCTTTTGGATCCAGCCAACGATAAGGTTTATGAATCCTCTGTCATGCCAGTAGATGGTTCGGTAAATCAATCAACCACCCCATTGGAAATATATGCTACGGAACGCTTTGATGATATTGCCGGACTCCCCAATTTAACCTATGCCTTTCCAGTACCAGAACCTGGTAATTATGAAATCCGACTGTATATGGGCAATAGCTACCCATTATCTTCGGAGCCAGGGGAACGTGTGTTTGATGTTGCAATCGAGGGCACCATCCTGCCTTTATTGAACGATATTGACCTTTCCGGAACCTATGGCCATCAAACGGGAACCGTTGTTACACACATCTTTAAGGTGACCGATGGCACATTGAGCATCAGTTTTTCACATGGTGCGGCAGAAAACCCATTGATCAATGCCATAGAAATTTTGGATGCTTTCGATAATGATACCCCCATTTATGTACATCCTATTGCCGACCAACTTGGAAATGCCGGGGAACAGTTAAATGGTAGTCTTGGTGTATCAGCGTATGGAGGTGACGGAAATTTACAATACTCCGCTACTGGATTACCTTCAGGACTTGTAATTGAACCAACCAATGGGCAAATTGGTGGAACGATAGAAGAAACCGCTGCTGCGGGAAGCCCGTATAATGTTACCATAACGGTTGATGATAGTGACGGTTTGACAAGTGATGCCGTTTCCGTCGACTTTTCTTGGACTGTAACAGAAACATTTGCTGTTCGGATCAACGCAGGAGGGAACCAAGTAAGTCCTACGGACATTGGCCCAAAATGGGAGGATAATGCGACCAATGGAGCACAAATTGGGGGAAATTATACGGTAAACACAGGAAGCATAACCGATTTTGAGGGTACGACCTATGCCAATAGGGACAGTTCTATACCAGCTTATATGGACAATGGAACCTTTGCCGAAATTTTTGAGGAAGACCGTTTTGACCCATCAAGTGCCCCTGAAATGGAATATACCCTTGCACTGGAAAATGGAGACTATGTGGTGAACCTATATTTGGCCAATGCATACGACGGTGCGAGTGAAATAGGAGATCGTGTATTTGACATCCTTATTGAAGGGGCGCTTGTGGAAGATGATTTTGATGTAATCGATCGTTTTGGTCACGAAGTTGCAGGAATGTTGTCCTATCCAGTGCAAGTGAGCGATGGAGAATTGAACATTCTATTTAATCATGGTCCAATAGAAAACCCTTTTGTAAACGGAATCGAAATATTCAAGGTAGATACCAACAATTCTACACTTACATTGGCCAATATTTCGGACCAAACCAACGAGATTACCAATAGTGTAAACATAACGGCATCGGCAACTGGAGGAGACCCTGTAGCGGATGTTACCTATTATATGTCCGGTCACCCAGATGGAGTTTCCATTAACCCTTTAACAGGTGAGATCACAGGAAGCATTACAGTGGCCGCGGCCAATGGAGGGCCCAATAACGATGGTGTTCATACCGTAGTGGTAACGGCCATGAAACCTTTATCAGCACCATCAAGCCAAGTGTTTACGTGGACAATAGATTCGCAATATCTGTGGAACGATAAAAACGAAAATCTAAATTACACGGCAAGACACGAAAATTCCTTTGTGCAGGCCGGTGATAAATTTTATCTAATGGGAGGGCGTGAAAGTGCACAGACCATAGATATTTATGATTACACCACGGATACATGGAATTCGTTAGTGGATTCGGCTCCCTTTGAGCTCAACCACTTTCAAGCAACGGAGTACAATGGCTTAATTTGGGTAATTGGGGCCTTCAAAACCAATAATTTTCCAAACGAAGTCCCAGCCGATTATATATGGATGTTTGATCCTGTAAGCCAAGAATGGATACAGGGACCGGAAATTCCAGAAAATAGAAGACGTGGGTCTACGGGATTGGTAGTACATAATGACAAGTTTTATATTGTTGGAGGTAACACGGACGGTCATGCAGGAGGTTATGTAGCATGGTTTGATGAATATGACCCGGCCACGGGTACTTGGACTCCTTTGGCAGATGCTCCCATAGCCAGAGATCACTTTGCGGCGGTTGTGATAGGAAACAAATTGTATGTGGCTGCCGGTAGACAATCTGGGGGGGAAACTACATGGAGACCTACCATACCACAAGTGGATGTTTATGATTTTACAACTGGAACCTGGAGCACATTGCCCAGCGGACAGGACATTCCTACACCTAGGGGTGGCGCATCAGCCGTAAATTTCAACAACAAATTGGTTGTTATTGGTGGAGAGGTACAACAAGAAGAAGTCTATGGAGTTTTAACCGATGATGCATTAAAGATAACAGAGGAATATGATCCCGTTTCGCAATCTTGGAAACGATTGCCCGATATGAATTATGAGAGACACGGGACACAGGCCATAGTTTCCGGTACAGGGGTACATATTTTGGCTGGAGCTCCAAACAGGGGCGGAGGGAACCAAAAAAACATGGAATATTTGGGAGAGGACAATCCTGTTGGAACACCGAGTGTTGCCAGTACCCTATCAGTTCCAAGTACTGTGGTTATTGCAGATGGCGAAACCGTGGATATCGACCTTTCTTTAATTGACGGTAACGTAGGTTTATTTGTGAAGTCGATGGAAATTTCCGGGGCCAATGCAGCTGATTTTAGCATAGATGCCGGGGAACTGGAGAACATGCTAATGAATCCAAATGAACCCCGAACCCTAAGTGTAACTTTATCGGGAACTGGTGCTGATAGGACCGCAATTTTGACAATTAACTATGGTAATTCGGACACGGCAAGTATAGCGTTGACAAACAATCCCAATGCTACCTTTAGTGTGACGAACCCAGGGGACCAATATAATTATGAGGGGGATGATGTTTCGCTTCAGGTCGAGGCCACGAGTCCCAATGTAACTTCGTACAGTGCCACAGGATTACCGCCAAACTTGGCCATAGATGAAAATACCGGGGTTATTTCCGGTACCATTGATGATGGGTTTGTTAGTGATGGGAGCAATGCATTCAATGAAGAAAACGGATTAGTTATTGTTGAAGCTGAATCTGGAAACACTACAGGTTGGGACATTACCAATTTGGATGGTGCAACAGGAATAATAGCCAATACTAATAGTTTGAGCAATCAAAATGCAGGTACGATTCCTTATGAAATTACAATAACCCAAGCTGGGGTATATCGATTTAATTGGAGAAGCTTTTACTCAGGTGGCAGTTCCACAGATGAGAATGATAACTGGTTGCGATTCCCGAACAATGACGATGTGTGGTTTTTTGGTGCTAAAAACCTTGGCGGAACAACTGATGAAGATGCCATTATAGCCAATCTCCAAGGAGCACAAACTGATATTGTTTTTCCTGTAGGAAGTTCCAGAGTTACTACAGAAACTACACCTGAAGGACAAAGTAGCAATGGTTATTTAAAAATATACCGTAGTGGTGGTGCCTCCGAAGTCTACGACTGGCAGGCATGGACCAGTGATAATGATGCCCATGGGGTGTACGTGTGGTTTGTAAATCCAGGAACCTACACTATGGAAATATCGGAGCGCTCTGCGGGACATGCCATAGATAGATTTGCTTTGTACAAGGTAAGTGAATATGGTTATAATTATGATGCAGATAATTTAACGAATACCCCCGAGTCCCAACAAGGTGGGGGGATAGATGGTCCAGGTGCTGCACAAGAATTGCCTTATAATGTATCGGTAACAGTTACCGATAATGGCGACCCGGCAGGTAATGAAACCATCGATTTCCTATGGTATATTGGTGCATCCGGCGATTTAATAGCGGTTCCGCAGGCCGATGTTACAACGGGTGTCGTTCCTTTAACAGTAAACTTTACCGGAAGCAATTCTTTGGATGATGTAGGAGTGACCAGTTACCTCTGGAGTTTTAACGACGGAACCGGAGCCACATCTATAGCGCCCAACCCTTCCTATGAGTTCACGGAAATAGGGACTTATACCGTGGATTTAACAGTTGAAGATGCAGATGGGGGTACAGATACCAAAAGTATCAATATTGAGGTTACTGGCACAGGAATACCGCCTACAGCAGCTGCATCTGCTAATGTTGTAGAAGGTGAAGCAGCTTTGGAAGTAACGTTTACGGGAAGCACATCAACAGATGATTTAGGTATGATTGAAAGTTATTCATGGGATTTTGGTGATGGCGGCACTTCTACAGAGGCCGATCCTAAGTATTCATATTTAAACCCAGGCATATATACTACGGTACTTACAGTTACCGATATTGAAGGACTTACTGATACAGCTGAGGTTGCCATTACGGTAAACCAGCCCAATGATGCTCCTATAGCAGAAGCTTTGGCCTCTCAAGAATCTGGAACGGCGCCCTTGCAAGTTGATTTTACAGGAAGCGATTCTTCAGATGATGTGGGTATAATTACCTACGCTTGGGACTTTGGAGATGGAGGCACATCAACAGAACAAAATCCAACGTATACCTTTAACACAACAGGGGTTTATGATGTGGTGTTGACCGTAACCGACGGGGGCGGTTTAACAGGAACCGATACCCTTACCATTACGGTAACAAATCAAAACCCTGTGGCCGTTGTGGCAGCTACTCCCGACGCTGGTGAAGCACCATTGGAAGTATCCTTCACGGGAAGTGGGTCCACCGATAATATTGCAATTGATACCTATGCATGGGACTTTGGAGATGGCTCAAACTCAACAGAGGCGGACCCGATACATACATATACAGACCCGGGCAACTACACTGCTGAGCTTACGGTAACAGATAATGAAGGAGCTACGGCTACGGCATCTGTACTTATACAAGTAACCCAAGTTGGAGGCAATCAAGCCCCAGAGGCGGTAGCAAGTGCAAATCCAACCCAGGGTGAAGCGCCACTCCCTGTTACATTTAACGCAGGAGGATCAAGCGACGATGTTGGCATCGATACCTATTTCTGGGAATTCAGTGACGGCAGGACTTCAAATCAAATGAATCCAACGCTGACATTTGAAAATGCAGGGACCTATGATGCCACCTTGACCGTGACCGATGAAGCTGGATTGTCGGATTCTGCAACCATACAGATTGTGGTTACAGAAGCAGCGGAAAACCAAGCTCCAGAGGCAGTGATTTTCGCTACGCCAGAAAGTGGAAACGCACCGTTGGAAGTGAACTTTATGGGAGGCAACTCTATAGACGACACTGGAGTTGTAGGCTATGCGTGGGATTTTGGTGATGGGAATTCATCAACAGAGACCAATCCAATACATACATACAGCATACCGGACACATATACGGCAACATTGACGGTGACCGATGGTGAAGGATTGACAGACACGGCAACTGTAAACATAGTTGTTACAGAAGAAGGTGGAAACCAAGCCCCGGAGGCAGTTGCTTCAGCAAACCCAGCACAGGGACAAGCACCATTGGCGGTTATTTTTAATGGTGAGGCATCAACAGACGATGCTGGCATCGATACCTATTTCTGGGAATTCAGTGATGGTAGAACGTCAAATCAAATGAATCCAACACTGACATTCGAAAATGCAGGGACCTACGATGCCACCTTGACCGTTACCGATGAAGCTGGATTGTCGGATTCAGTTACCATACAAATTGTGGTTGCTGAACCTGGTAGTAACGAAGCACCGGTAGCAGTTGTGTCGCCTGAATCGGAAAGTGGAGAGGCTCCCTTAGAAGTGAGTTTTATGGGAAGCAATTCAACCGATGATGTTGAGATAGTTAGTTATGCTTGGGACTTTGGTGACGGTAACAGTTCTATGGATGCCGATCCAATCCATACTTACAACGAGGTTGGCAACTATACTGCCCAACTAACAGTAACTGATGGTGAAGGATTGACGGATACAGCTACCGTTGATATCGAAGTTGTTGAAGATTCTGAGACTACCGCTAGCGTAGCTCCGAATCCAGTTCCGATCAATGAAGATTATGCAAGTATTCAATTAAGCCAGCTTCCACACGACGACGTAGTGGTGACCAGTATTCATTTGCACGATTCCATGGGTAGGCTTGTGGAAACATTTGATCCAGCTCAAACGTATGATACTGATTTGGAGGTATATCGAATACCAATCTTTATGTTGCGAAGTGGACTTTATTATGCCACCCTCGAATTGAGTGATGGTGATCCGATAGGAATTAAGTTCTTGGTTTCTAATTAAAGAAATACGAACTAAATAGATTATAAAAAGGCCTCGATTTCGAGGTCTTTTTTATTGAACAAACAATTTGCTAACCATCATTCATTCCAATTGGGGCAAGGAACAAAATATTGAATCCTCTGGAGAAACTCTTAATTTATCCATCAAACAGCAAGGTGTTTTTAGTATAGCAAATGGCTGATTAAAGGCTGTAAAATTTTGCCCGTATTTGTAACCATCTAAGGCACTTACAATGGCAATTTATCTTAGGGACATTCAGGAGTAAGCCTGCTTTTTCATGAACATTAAACTAAATGCCACTGAACCATATTGGTTTTAGTGGCATTTTTCATTTATATGTTGTGTTTTTGATGCTTTTGAACGAAGATGCGTCCGTTTTCAAGGATT
>NZ_JBSXNR010000056.1:0-63592 GCF_056857735.1 Flagellimonas sp. L-11 | reverse complement strand
TTGAAAACGGACGCATCTTCGTTCAAAAGCATCAAGAGCACAACATATAAATGAAAAATGCCACTAAAACCAATATGGTTCAGTGGCATTTAGTTTAATGTTCATGAAAAAACAGGCTTACTCCTGAATGTCCCTAAAAAGAAATTTTGAGTTCCTCTCCGTTTCTCCTTAAACCCAGCTCCACTTCGTGTTCAATATTACCTTGCCAAATGCTGCGGGAAAACACCTCATCTCCTGTTCGAATACCAGCTTCCCAGGCTTTGCTGCCCTCAGTTACGCTTTGTATTCTTTTTCTGTCCTCGGTAAATACAAATCCGAGGTCGTAAATATCACTTTTGGGACTGTAATCCAAGTCGAGCTCATCAAACAGGGCTACCAAATCCACTTTTTGCCCTTCCTCAATATGATTCTGGAAAACAGCTTCAAAATCACCATCCCAATAAGCATCCATCACACCAATAAAATAATCATGGGTGAGTTTTTGTTCCTTGGAGGTCGCATCTGTATAAATCCGGTGCACTACATCATCCAAACTTTGTTTGTCTTCACTTTTTTGTTGAATTTTTTGATCCAAATAAAAGGCGAAAATGGCTCCTCTCCAATAAGGCAATTTGGAGTATTCGTAATTGGTCCAAAAGTTATCGTAATTGATTTCGGAGTTTGGCGCATCTCCAACAGATGAAGCATAAAGATCGCGGATGGTCCTATTCATTTCAGTAATAAAAAAGGTGCCATCCAAACCGTTGATTTTGTTCTTCGCTATATTCTTGAAGGTATAATATTCGGTGAACCCTTCACTAAACCAATATTGCTCCTCCTCATTTACATTTTTTATGGCATGCCCAATCCAATTGTGCATCAACTCGTGATTGAACAAATACACCATTTGACCAATATCCGTTAGATCATTGTTGGAAACCGAGGTGGCAAAAGAATTGGTAAGTCCTGTGCCTTGAAAACTGCTTCCATTTTCTTGTGGAAAAGGTTGCATAGTCACGGTAAAATATTTTTGCGAGTGATCATTCCAAAAATTACGCTGATAGGTCAGGGTTTGTTCCAGTACTTTAAAAACATCTTCGTCTTTAAAGGGAATCCATTCACCTCGCGTAGCCAAACTAATTTTGTTTCCTTGAATGTCCCCGTTGAAGATTCTAAAATCGCCCCCAACAAAAATGGCATTCCCAAAAAGTTCCAGGTCCATATCTGCCAGTAGTTGTTCTTTTTCTTGACTCCCAAAACTGTTGTGGATGGTGTATTCCTCTGGAAAGTCGGTCCAATCCAAAAAAATGCCCAATGTATCCTCCGCGTTTTCGGGCACCATAAACATATTATGCGAAAACACATGGAAATACTGTTTATTTATGACGGGCCGATAAACCTTATCCGTTGAAAGGTCATCATCAAAATCCTGTTTCAGGAAATACTCAAATTCAAGTTCTTTTGCATCTTTGGGGTGCATCAAAACTATGCGACCGCTATCCAAATCCTTTTCTACCACTCCCTCCACATTCAACAATTGCATGCTGCCCAAGGAATTATATAGGTCGGTCTGCCCCCAAACATCATTCGGAAAAGACAGCGTGGTGGCGCCATCGGGACTGGCCTTCAAGATCATTTTAATTTTAAGCTGCGGAATACTGTCGCCCATTATGGGTGCAATGGTGTAGCTGATATCTGATTCGGGGTTTTGCTGACAGGAAAATAGAAAAGTGGCTAAAAGGGCGGTTAGCAATACTCTTTTAAACATGGTTCTGATTGATTGATGTATCTTATAGACGCATCAAACCCCAAAATGTGACAGGTTAATCCAAAAAAGTTTTCAACTGTTCGGCATTTTCAACAGGAGTGTTTTCATAGACCAAGGTCCAGCCCATGGTATTGGTGAGCACTAAAATACGTGACAGTTCGCTGACCAATCTGTTTTCTGCATTGGAACGCAAAGAGGAAGCTTCGATTTTCTTCATTAAGGAAGCATTCACGTTGCGCTTAATGGCATTGTAATCCCCTGCGTTGAAGGGGTTCAAGTAATCTGCGGTAACATCGTAGTACTCAAAATCGGGACTGATTTTTATCTCTGGCTCTGGAATTTGGGTAATCTTCAGCAATTTATTCGCCTCGTCCAACTCGTAGTTTATTTTAGACATATCATAGGCAATGGAAACGTTAGCATTTACCACAACCAATGCCTTTTTGTGGGCGGTTACCAACGGCCCAAACAGTTCTTTGGAATCTTTGTAATTGTAGACTTCGGCAAAATGCCCTTCGGAAACCACCAATTTGGCTACGTTTCGCAATTCCTGCTGAATGAGCATGGAGTTTTCTTCAAGAATGGATTTTTGCTCTCGGTCATCGGTGCACGATTTATAGATCAGAACCGAGGCCAAGGCAATTACTGCTCCTGCTAAAACTTTTTTCATTTAATCAAATTTCATGAAAGAATGCCTTTCTTGAAGATACGTAATTTTTGTGCGGAGCGATGTTTTAAACTTTTGATGCGCTTCGGAATCGGGGTTAAAAGGTCGGTGCATCAAGCCCTTTTGAACGGCTTCCACCTCGTCCATAATAGGGTAAGCATCTTTAGCAATCCAAACGGATTTGAATTTTTGCCATATATAATCGACCGCCAGTTCGTTGGGGTGTACCATATCTTTTCCGTAAAAACGGTAGTCGCGCAACTCGTCCATCATAATTTCATAGGATGGAAAGTAGGACACACTGTGTCCTTTTATTATTTGATGAAGGGCAGCAAACAGATGCGCCTTGCTCTGCTGGTTCGCTACATATCCATCTTTTAAATGACGAACGGGAGAAATCGTAAAGATGATTTGTGCCTTTGGATTGACTTTTTGAATCATTTCCACCAAATTATTGAGACTGGACTCGATTTCGGTTACGCTCAACAATTTTTTAGTGAATTGCTTTTGGGGCACCTTATGGCAATTGGCTACTATTTTATTTGAATCCCGATGCTCATACACCCAAGCCGTTCCGAGGGTGATGATGATGTGCGATGAAGTTTCCAGCCCTATTTTGGTTTCTGTCAACCTTTGGTTGAGAAGTTGCAATAATTCCCCTGAATCCTTGGAGCGTAAATCGGAATGGGCTTCAAAACAACGCCAGATGCCATCTTGTTCAAAAATATCTTCTTTCTGATAAGTTTCTTCTTGAATAGCTCGTTGAACCAGATTTTCTATCACCAAAGGGTGAAACAATATCCCAAAGGGGTTTTGCATTAGCTGGAACTTAAAATAGTCCAACTTATTACCCATATTTTCCACAAAACAAGAACCCAAAAGCACCATTTCACTATGGTAATCGATGGGATTATCGTTAGACGGTAAGGGTATCTTGGTCTGTAATTCCATTGGCTTTGCTACAAATTTCAGTTCGAGAGCAGTCGAGAACGACATAGCATCACATCTCGACTGCGCTCGATGTGACAGGCCTTAATCTAAGAAAATCATTTTAGATAAGCCTTCACTTTATCCAGTGCCTCGGGAATTCCAGCAGGGTTTTTGCCTCCCGCAGTGGCAAAGAACGACTGTCCTCCACCACCACCTTGGATGTATTTGCCCAGTTCGCGAACAATGGTTCCCGCATTCAGGCCTTTTTCTGCCACCAAATCCTTGGAAATGTAGCAGGACAAAACGGCTTTTCCGTCTTTTTCAGAGGCCAGTAATAGGAATAGGTTATCCACTTGACCGCTCATTTCAAAAGCCAAATCTTTGATGCCACCTGCATCCAAATCCACTTTTTTGGCCAAGAATTGGATTCCATTTACCTCTTCCAATTCTGAAATCAGTTCGGTTTTGAGTCCTTTGGCCTTATCCTTCAACAATTGCTCCACTTGTTTTTTAAGGGCAAGGTTTTCTTCTTGCAAACTGGCCACCGATTTTACAGGGTCTTGCGAGTTCTTCAACATATCCTTGATCTCGAAGAGCATACGATTGTTGTTGAAATAAAATTCTTTAACAGCATCAGAAGTAATGGCCTCAATTCTTCGAATTCCAGCGGCAACAGCTCCTTCGGAAACTATCTTGAAATGCCAGATGTTGGCAGTATTCTTTACGTGGGTACCTCCACAAAGTTCAATGGATTGTCCAAAACGGATGGTACGGACCGTATCACCGTATTTTTCACCAAAAAGTGCCATCGCGCCTTGCTCCATGGCTTCTTTCATGGGAACATTGCGGTTTTCTTCCAAAGGCAAGTGTCCATCAATACGGGCATTGACAAAATTTTCGACTTTCCGTAGCTCTTCCACCGTCAATTTTGAAAAGTGAGAGAAATCAAATCGTAAATATTTGGAATGCACTGCAGAGCCTTTCTGCTCCACATGGGCTCCCAAGACTTCGCGCAGGGCTTGGTGTAGCAAGTGCGTAGCGGTATGGTTGCAAGCCGTTCTCCAACGTTGCTTTTTGTCCACAATGGCTTTAAAAGTTCCTGAAACTTCTTTTGGTAACGATTTTGCAAAATGAACAATCTCGTTATTCTCCCTTTTGGTGTCAATGATATAAGTGACATCACCATTAGTAGCTTCCAAATAGCCTTTATCTCCAACCTGACCACCTCCTTCGGGGTAAAATGGGGTAAGATTGAACACCAACTGGTATTGGCCTCCCTCTTTCTTACTGGTCACTTTGCGATACTTTACCAGTTTCACATTGGCTTCGAGACTATCGTAACCGATAAATTCTTGCTCAGCATCCGTCAATAAAACATTCCAATCGCCCTTGGACACTTCGGAAGCTGCCCGGGAGCGGTCTTTTTGGGCCTTCAAGGCTTTTTCAAACCCTTCCGTGTCCAGTTGATACCCTTTCTCCTCCAAAATCAGTGCCGTCAAATCTATGGGAAACCCGAAAGTGTCGTACAGCTCAAAGGCCTTTGTACCTGCTATAGTTTTATCCTTGGAGGACTTTATCACGGAATCCAACAACACCAATCCTTGTTCCAAGGTGCTCAAAAATGAGCTTTCCTCTTCTTTGATTACATTTTCGATCAGTTGATATTGCTCCTTCAACTCTGGGAACGCTTTGCCCATTTGTTCGCCCAACACCTTCACCAATCTGTAGATGAATGGTTTGTTGGTGTCCAAAAAGGTGAATCCGTAGCGAATAGCTCGGCGTAATATTCTTCGGATTACATAACCTGCTCCTGTATTGCTGGGCAATTGCCCATCGGCAATGGAAAATGCCACGGCACGCACATGGTCGGCCACCACACGGATTGCGATATCGGTTTGCTCATCCTTGCCATATTTTTTCCCTGTAATGATTTCCACTTCGCGAATCAGCGGGGTAAAAACATCGGTATCGTAATTGGATTGCACGCCCTGAAGCACCATGCACAAGCGTTCAAAGCCCATTCCGGTATCAATGTGCTTTTCGGGAAGGGGTTCCAGACTTCCATTCGCCTTACGGTTGAACTGCATAAAAACCAAGTTCCAAATTTCCACTACTTGCGGATGGTCCCGGTTTACGAGCGAAGCCCCATCAACTTTTTGTTTTTCTTCCTTGGGTCTTATATCCACATGGATTTCGGAGCATGGTCCGCAGGGGCCTTGGTCGCCCATTTCCCAGAAATTGTCCTTTTTGTTTCCTTTTATGATTCGATTCTCAGGTACAATTGCCTTCCACAGATCGTAAGCTTCTTGATCCAATGGCAATCCATCATCCTCACTTCCTTCAAAAACGGAAACGTAAAGACTGTCCTTATCAATTTTAAATACCTCCGTGAGCAATTCCCATGCCCACGCAATAGCTTCCTTCTTAAAATAATCCCCAATACTCCAATTCCCCAACATTTCGAACATGGTGTGGTGGTAGGTATCCTTCCCAACTTCTTCCAAGTCGTTGTGCTTACCGCTCACCCGAAGACATTTTTGGGTATCGGTCAATCTTTTGCTCTTTGGAACGGAATTCCCCAAAAAGTACTCCTTAAACTGGTTCATACCGGCATTGGTGAACATCAGGGTAGGGTCGTCTTTCATCACCATCGGCGCCGATGGCACAATTTTGTGGTTCTTTTCTTTAAAAAAGCTTAAAAACTGGTTTCTAACTTCTTGGGATGTCATTGAATTCCTAGGGTTTTCTTAAATTTAACACTTTAAGCAAAACAATTTTTATATTTGTTTGTTCTGATTAAAATGAGTGAGCAAAAATAGGATAAAATCCATTCATGTCTAAAGTAAAGTACTATTACGATCCGGATACCCTTTCGTACAGAAAGATTGAGCCGAAGAAATCCAAAAAGTACAGGAATATTTTCCTGTTCTTGCTGGGCTCCGCACTGTTCGGTTTCCTTGGACTGATCATTCTTTTGAACACCCGATGGGTAAATACGCCCAAGGAACTTTCCCTTGAACGCGAGGTTCGAAATTATGAACTTCAGTTTGATATCATGAACAGGAAAATGGACCAAATGGAACAGGTTTTGGCCAATATTGAAGATCGAGACAACAATATTTACAGATTATATTTTGAAGCGAACCCAATACCCGAAGAACAGCGTAGAGCGGGTTTTGGGGGTGTCAACCGCTATAAAGACCTTGAAGGCTTCAACAATTCGGAAATCATCATCAATGCAGTAAAACGATTGGACATTATCCAAAAACAAATGGTAATCCAATCCAAATCGTTGGATGAAATTGCCAAATTAGCGGAAGAAAAGGAAAAATTACTGGCGGCCATTCCGGCCATTCAGCCCGTGAGCAACGAAGACCTTACCCGTATGGCCTCTGGTTATGGTTGGCGATCGGACCCCTTTACCAAAGCACGTAAAATGCATTGGGGCATGGACTTTACCGCTCCACGAGGCACTCCAATATATGCCTCCGGTGATGGAAAAGTGGTACGTGCCGACAATAGGTCGTCCGGTTATGGAAAACATGTACGAATCGACCATGGCTACGGTTACATCTCACTATACGGGCATATGAGCAAATACAATGTTACTGTTGGCCAAAAAGTAAAGAGAGGAGACCTTATCGGCTTTGTTGGTAGCACGGGACGTTCTCAGGCACCCCATGTCCATTACGAAATATTTAAGGATGGGGAACGCATCAACCCCATTAACTTCTACTACGGAAGTTTGTCCACGGAAGAATTTGAGAATATGCTCAGATTGGCCAATCAAGAGAACCAATCACTGGATTAATGCACGTAGACCTACCCGAAAAACGATATTATGGCATTGGCGAAGTGGCCAAGGCCTTTGGGGTAAACACCTCCCTAATCCGTTTTTGGGAAAAAGAGTTTGACGTGCTCCAACCCAAAAAAAATGCCAAGGGCAATCGTAAGTTTACACCGCAGGATATCCAAAACCTTCAGTTGATCTACCATTTGGTAAAAGAGCGAGGTTTTACTTTGGATGGTGCCAAAATCCATTTAAAAGAAGAAAAACAGAAAGCACTTTCAAACTTTGAGGTGATTCAGAAATTACAAAAAGTAAAAGCAGAACTCCTCAAAATAAAAGAACAACTATAAACACTTTAACCAATAGAAAATGAAGAAAGGTATTATAGCCATTATTGCCCTCGGGATTTTAGGGGTAATCGTTGTAGGATGGTACGTAAGCACCAACAACAAGCTTGTCGACATGAAAGGACAGGCCACTAAGCAATGGGCCAATGTGGAGAGTTCTTACCAACGTAGGAGCGACTTGATCGGGAACTTGGTAAAAACAGTGCAAGGCGCCGCCGATTTCGAACGGGAAACCCTAACGGCCGTTATCGAAGCAAGGGCAAAAGCCACCTCAACCAGTATTGACGCCAACAATATTACCCCCGAACAATTGGCAGAGTTTCAACAGGCCCAAACAGGACTTTCCTCCGCCCTATCCCGTTTATTGGTTACCGTGGAGCGCTATCCCGATATCAAGGCCAATCAGAACTTTTTGGAACTGCAGTCCCAATTGGAAGGTACAGAGAATAGAATCAATGTAGAACGCAACCGTTTTAACGATCTGGCCGGGGAATACAATATTAAAATACAGCAAATCCCAACCAATATTGTAGCCAGCATAGCCAATTTTGAACCGATGGCCCTTTTTAAATCAGATGCCGGTTCGGAAGATGTTCCCGAAGTGGATTTTGAATTCAATTAAATTATGTCGCACGTAGAAGAGTTTTTGACCGCCGAGGAAGAAAAGGAAATTGTTGAGGCCATTGTTGAGGCCGAAAAAAATACTTCTGGTGAAATACGGGTACATATTGAAGCCTCCACCAAAATAGATCATTTTAGCCGGGCACAACAGGTGTTCCACTTCCTTAAGATGGACAACACCAAAGAAAGAAATGGTGTACTTGTTTATGTGGCCGTGGACGATAAAAAGTTTGTGATCTACGGCGGACAAGGTATCGACCGGGCCGTTCCCAAAGGTTTTTGGGACACCACCAAAGATGTAATGGCTTCCCATTTTAAAAAAGGAGATTTTAAACAAGGTATCGTTGAGGGAATCCTTATGGCAGGCAAAGAACTGGAAGCCCACTTTCCATGGAACCATAACGACACCAATGAACTGAACGATGCGATATCCAAAGGGTAGTTTATTTCTGGCTTTTTTATACGTTTCCCTTGCTTGGGGGCAGTTTACCATACCCGAAAAACCGCAAAAACAAACCAGCGTTTACGATTATGTGAACCTGCTATCCCCATCGCAGAGCAATACCTTGAAGCAAAAGCTGGTTCGATATTCCGATAGTACTTCCACACAGATTGTCATTGCCATTATTAGTTCCACCGAAGGTGAAAGCATTAATTTTTTAGGAGCACAATGGGGACAAAAATGGGGCATTGGACAAGCGGACAAGGACAATGGGGTCCTTGTACTTTTGGCCAAAGACGACCGTAGGATTGCCATAAATACCGGTTATGGTGTAGAGGGCCGTCTTACCGATTTAATGTCGAGACGAATTATCGAAACCGTGATCATTCCAGAATTTAAAAAAGGGGATTATTATAGTGGTCTGGACAAAGGTTCCGATGCTATTTTTAAAGTACTTACGGGCGAATTTACCGAAGACCGCACCTTTGGGAGTGGTGAAAAATTCCCTATTGATGCCCTTTTTCCTTTCATCATCTTCATCATCATCATCATCATTTTATGGAGCCGTAAAAACAAAGGTGGTGGTCGCAATGGTGGTCGCAGGGGCGGCGGACTTGACATTTGGGATATGATCATCCTCAGCAATATGGGTCGCAGCTCAGGTTCTTCAGGTGGTTTTGGTAGCGGAAGCCTCGGTGGTGGAGGTGGATTCAGTGGCGGCTTCGGTGGCGGTGGCTTTGGAGGCGGCGGTGCTTCCGGTGGATGGTAGTCGAAAACAAAGCAACCAAAACGGCATATCTTCATCTTTTTAAAAAAAGACTTCATGTCTAAAAAACTACTGCTTTTATTTATTTCAGTATTCGTTTTATCGTGTAAATCAGATGACAACTCAATAGATTGTTCTTTAGTGGATTGCTTTGTTGGTGAAGACATCATCCGATTAACGTTTTTAAGCCTGGAAAACGATGAGAATTTACTAGCCAATGGAACTTTGGATTCAGGAACTATCCAAATTTTGAATGAACAAAACCAAACCGTTACATTTTCTATAGAACAATACCCAATCACAGGAATGGTTATTGTCGTACCGGTTTCAAGCGAAGAATTCGGTCAAAAATCGTTCACAATAAATATTAAAGACGGTGAGTCATCATTTGTAAGTTTCAACACAAGTTTTAGGCAAGGAGAATGTTGCGGCCCCTATACCTCAATAGAAGGTGTGGAGGCAAATATTCCCTATGACCACACATTGGAAAAATATGGCGCTCTGCCGCTTTCCATTACTTTCTACATTTCCAGTACATAGGTTATAACCTCATAAACCTTGGATCTGTTTTTTTGTTATGAGCCTTTGGCCTCATTCATAAATTCAATCCAACTATCCATCAAGTAACATGGCTCTGATGTTCAATTTTAACTATCTTGCTAATAGTAATTAAAAACACTCCTTTTTCATGTCCCGGTCATTCATAGCGTTTCTAATTTCCCTACTAATTCTTGTTGCATCCTGCAAAAAAAAGGATGGTGTTTCCGAAACCGACAACCTTTTTAAGTTCAAAGACTACATAAGTTATCACACCAATGGCAACCAAAGCATTTCCACACCCATCACCATTGCCTTGGCCCAACAATTGGAGCAGTTTGAACTGACTCAGGAGTTACCATCAGAATATTTGGATATTTCACCAAAGGTGAATGGTGATTTAGTGATTGAAAACGGAAGGGAGCTCATATTCCAGCCCTCGGAATATTTAAAACCCAACACGGAGTACACTATCCACCTGAAACTGAACAAACTCTTTGAAGATATTGATAACGAGTTCAAAACCTACACCTTCAGTTTTAAGACCATTGCACCGAATTTTAAAATCAATCTGGTCAATTTACAGTCTTATAGTAAGGATTGGCAATATGTTACCGGTACATTGGATGCTTCGGACATTCTGGAGGCATCAAAAATAAACTCGGTCCTTTCGGTACAACAAGGAGACAAGAACATTCCCGTAAAATGGGACAACACTTCGGACAATGCACAATATTACAGCTTTAAGATTGATAGTATCTCCAGAAAAACAAAAGACAGTGAACTGACCGTAAATTGGACGGGGAAAGCTTACAATATTGATAACGAGGGTTCGGAAACCTATCCCATTCCGGGAAAGAACAAATTTGTGATCGTGGATGCCAAAACAACATCTGCCCCAAATGCCGTACTTACCTTGAATTTTTCAGAACCTTTAAAACAAGACCAAAACCTGAATGGTTTAGTTACCATTGAAAACGCAGAAAGCCTTCGGTACGAAATCAATGGAAATGTGCTGCATGTTTACCCCTCCAACCGAATTATGGGCGAGGTACGCATCAACGCCTTTCAAGGTATTAAAAGTGAGTATGGCTTCACTTTAAAGAACAACTTTTCCGAACTGGTCTCTTTTGAGCAATTAAAACCTGCTGTCCGCCTCATTTCCAAAGGAACCATATTGCCCAATGCCGCTTCCACACCTATTTATTTTGAAACGGTCAACCTTGCCGCCGTCGAGGTTCGGATAATCCAGGTGTATAAAAATAACATACTGCAATACCTTCAAAATTATGACCTCACAGAAAATTATAATCCTGATTTTAGGCCCGTAGGGCGCCGGGTAGCACACAAAGTAATCCCACTAACTAAAAACGGTAACAAAAACACCAGCTATTGGCAGGCACATGGGTTGGATTTGTCCGAATTGATTCAGGTCCACCCAGGTTCTTTATATCGCGTAGAGTTCAGTTTTAAGAAAGAGCATACCACTTATGATTGTGGAAATGGTGCAGAAACCGAAGAATCAAAAACCGAATATGCATTGGAACAAAGTTCTGATGAAGCCTCAGAAGAAGAACGCTATTGGGACAACGAAATCTATAATTACAGAAATTATAACTACAATTGGGAAGAACGCGACAACCCTTGTCACTCCGCTTACTACAATTACGAAAGAATTGCAGCCACCAACCTATTGGGAAGCGATTTGGGGCTAATCGTTAAAAAAGGAAGCAACCACTCACACCACTTTGCGGTGACCAACTTGCTCACCACACAACCCGTAGCGGACGCCAAAATAAAGCTGTATAATTTCCAACAACAACTTATCGGCGAGACCACTACCGATGCCAAAGGCCTATCCGTTTATGACAGCGACAAGGGCATTGCCTTTGCCGTGACCGAGCACAACAACAATTTCGCCTACGCCAAACTCGCAGATGGCAACGCATTATCCCTCAGCAAGTTCGATGTTTCTGGCGAGCAGCTCCAAAAAGGATTGCAAGGGTTCATCTATACTGAAAGAGGTGTCCACCGACCCGGTGATGTCATACATTTGACCTTTGTTCTGGACGATAACGCCAATCCTTTGCCCAAAGGGCACCCGGTTACTTTGGAAGTTAGCGATGCCCGCGGGAAATTGGTACAGCGGAATGTTTTAAAAGAAGGTAGTACCCCAGTTTCTGATGGCTTATATACTAAAAAAGAAAAGAATTTCTATTATTTCCCAATCCCAACTGAAGCAAACGCCCCAACAGGAAATTGGTCGGCCAAAGTGATCGTAGGAGGTGCACAATTCAGTAAAACCTTAAAGGTGGCCACGGTAAAGCCCAACCGATTAAAAGTGGATTTTGCTTTTGATGACGAAGTACTGGAAGCCAATTCCTTCAATCGAGGCAAGGCAAGCGTAAAATGGCTGCACGGTGCCCCTGCCCGAAACCTGAAAATTGACATCAATGCCACTTTGAAGCAAGCTTCAATGGCCTTTCCAAAATATAAAGATTACATTTTCCAAGACCCTGCACGTGATTTCAATGAGACCGAATTGCAGTGGATTTCATCCAAGTTGGATGCCAATGGTGAGCTGGACATCAACAAAAAAATAGAGATTAATGGGAATGCACCAGGAATGTTGCAAGCAACTTTCACTACCAAAGTTTTTGAAGGTGGAGGTGATTTTTCCATTGATGTATTCTCCAAGAATTTGGCCCCATTTTCAAATTTTGTGGGACTCCGTTCCCCCGAGGCCAAACAATACGGCTCTTTCTTAACGGATGATGACAACACCTTTGATGTGGTCACTGTGGATGCCCAAGGAAATCCATCATCCAATAGAAAGCTAAAAGTACAAGTATTCAAAATCGAATGGCGCTGGTGGTGGAACCGAGGTTACGACAATCTGTCCCGCTATGAAAATGCCACTGTACACCGTCCTTTCAAGGAAATGGAGATTACGACCGGAAGTAAAGGAAAGGGCAATTTCAATATCAATGTTCCCGATGAGCAGGGAGGTCGTTTTTTGATTCGTGTTATTGACGAAGTCTCAGGACACGCCACAGGCCGTACCGCCTATTTTTACCGCAATTGGTGGAGAAGGCCCGCATCCGCAGATGCAGAAAGCTCCAAAATTTTGATTTTCGCTACCGACAAGGAAAAATATACCTTGGGTGAACAAGCTATGGTCACTTTCCCATCAGATAGAGGCGGACGTGCTTTGATAAGCATAGAAAATGGAACCGAAGTACTATCACAACAATGGATTGAGACCTCATCCAAAGAAACCAAGGCAACCATTCCAATAACTGCCGAAATGGCCCCGAACGCCTATGTCAACATCTCCTTGTTGCAACCCCACAGTCAAGTAAAAAACGATCTTCCCATACGGTTGTATGGCGTGGTACCGCTATTGGTTGAAAACCCAGCTACCTTTTTGGAACCACAAATCAGTATGCCCGATGTTTTGGAGCCTGAAAAATCGTTTAAGGTCACCGTTTCTGAAACCAGTAAAAAACCGATGACCTATTCATTGGCCGTGGTGGACGAGGGACTTTTGGACCTTACCCGCTTTAGCACGCCCGATATCCATAGCTCGTTCTATTCAAGGCAAGCCTTGGGTGTTAAAACCTTTGATATTTTTGATGATGTAATGGGGGCTTACTCCGTGAGTGTCGATAATATTTACGCTATTGGCGGTGGCGGCATTGGTGCTGGTGCCAAAAACCGAAAAGCTCAACGATTTAAACCTGTAGTCACCTATTTGGGTCCATTTACCCTAAAGGCAGGAGAGAAAGCATCACATACCATCAATATGCCCAATTATGTAGGCTCTGTAAGAACCATGGTCGTTGCCGGAAACCCAAACAGTGCCTATGGAAATGCTGAAAAAACAACTCCAGTGCGCAAACCATTGATGGTTTTGACTTCCATTCCACGAAAATTATCCCCTGGTGAAAAAGTAACCATCCCAGTGACCGTTTTTGCCATGGAACCCAAGGTAAAAAATGTAAAAGTTACCATTGCTGCCGGAAAGGCTTTGGAGCCCATCAACGGAACATCAAAAAATATCACTTTTAATGCCGTTGGGGAGCAAATCGTGAATTTTGATTTTAAAGTGAACCCAACTTCATCGTTCCAAACCATAAAAGTTACCGCTTCGGGAGCTGGGGAAAGTGCCAGTAACGAAACCGAAATTGATGTGGAAAACCCGAACCCCATCACCACAAAAAGTGAATTGTACACTTTGGATGCCAATGGTTCACAGACCATTTCGATGGAAACTTTTGGCACATCGGGCACCAACGAAGCATTTATCGAGTTCTCCACGCTTCCGCCCATGGATTTTTCCAAACGGATGGATTACTTGTTGCGTTATCCCCACGGATGCGTGGAACAAACCACCTCCGCAGCATTTCCACAATTGTTCTTGGGAAATGTGCTGGACATTACTTTTGACAAAAAGAAGGACATCGAGAAAAATATCAAGGCTGCCATTGATAGATTAGGCGATTTCCAGATTCCCAATGGCGGACTGAGCTACTGGCCCGGTTATGGCCATGCCGATGATTGGGGTACTTCCTACGCGGGACATTTTATGTTGGAAGCCAAAAAAGAAGGGTATCAGTTACCGTTGACGTTCCTCAGCAATTGGCTACGCTTTCAAAAAAATGCAGCGCGCCAATGGAGCAACCAAAGTACAAGATATAACGACGATGTTTCGCAGGCCTATCGACTGTACACGCTAGCCTTGGCGCAACAGCCCGAACTGGCCGCCATGAACCGTTTACGGGAAACCGAAAACCTCAGCAACGAGGCCAAATGGAGATTGGCAGCGGCGTATGCCTTAGTAGGTAAAAAAGAGGTGGCCCAAGCCATTGCACAAAAGGCCAATATTAATTTTACTCCCAACAATTACAATTACAGAACCTATGGTTCCGTATTCCGAAACAGGGCCATGGCGTTGGAAACTATGGTGATTTTGGGCGACGCGCAACAAAGGGAATTGGCCGTTTCCTTGGCCAAAAACTTGTCGTCTCAAAGATGGTACAGCACCCAAGAAACTGCTTTTGCCCTCTTGGCCATGTCCAAAATGGTGATGAAGAATGGCGGTAGGTCCATCGATATTAATTTTACCAACAATGGAAAAGAGGTTGCAGTAAAAACGGATAGGGCCATTGCACAAAGAGAACTTGCAATTAGCTCGTTCAAAGAGGAGATTAAGGTGAAAAACAATCAAGGTAATACCATTTATGCCACCCTTACCCAAACTGGCAAATTACCAGTTGGCGAGGAATTGGCCCAGCAACAAAACCTAAGATTGTCGGTCAATTACCAAGACCCCCTTGGCAATTCCATCAATGTGGATGAACTGAAACAGGGAACAGAGTTTCAAGCTCAGATTATAATATTTAATGGTTCGGATGATTATATCGATAATGTAGCACTTACCCATATCGTGCCCAGCGGATGGGAAATTGTGGACACTTCATTTGCTGGAGGCAGCAACACTAATGCTTCAAAAGCGGATTATGTGGATACTCGGGACGACCGCACCCATTTGTATTTTGATATTGATAGCAGAAAGTCGAAAACGTTCACCATAAAACTGAACGCTTCGTTTTTGGGGGAATACTATTTGCCCGGAGCACAGGTAGAAGCCATGTACGATAACACTTATTATGCTAGAAACAAGGGCAATTGGGTCAAAGTTGTTCAATAGTTTGGTGTGGATGAAGTTTTTTTTATCAGCCCTAAAAAAAACCGTTTTAAAACATCGAATCAAGGTTGCCCTTTTGTCCATTGTATTGATTTTATGGCTGTTCTGTTTGCCAAAAAATCTGTTCGAAGACCCTACTTCAACTGTTGTGGACAGTTCGGAAGGCTCCCTGATCGGTGCTCGCATTGCTGATGATGGTCAATGGCGGTTCCCGCAAATGGACTCTGTTCCGGAACGCTTCAAGCAGAGTATTTTACTGTTTGAAGACGAGTATTTTTATAGTCACCCCGGGTTTAACCCAATTTCCATTATCAAGGCCATTGGGCACAACCTCACCAAAGAAACCCGAAGGGGCGGCAGTACCATCACGCAACAGGTCATCCGTTTGAGCAGAAAAAATCAAAGCAGAACCTATTGGGAAAAACTCATCGAAGTATTTATGGCCACTCGGCTGGAATTTCGGTACTCGAAAGAGGAAATTTTAACACGCTACGCCTCCCACACACCCTACGGGGGCAATGTGGTGGGTTTGGAGACGGCTGCGTGGCGTTATTTTGGAATTCCTGCCCACGAATTGAGCTGGGGGCAATCGGCTGCCCTGGCGGTTTTACCCAATGCCCCGGCATTGATTTTCCCCGGAAGAAATGAACAAACGTTTCTGGACAAACGAAACCGATTATTGAAAAAATTGTGGGACAAAGAAATCATCGACCAAACTACTTACGAATTGGCCATTGCCGAACCGCTTCCGCAAAAACCTTTTCCTCTGCCCGATTTGGCACCTCATCTTACCGAGCGTATCCGAAGCGAACATCCGGGCAAACGTGTGACTACTTCGATTCAAAGACCATTGCAGCAACGATTGAATCTTTTAGCAGAACGACATTATCGACAATTGCAAAGCAACGAAATACACAACTTGGCCATTTTAGTGCTTGATGTGGAAACCCGAAAAGTGCTTGGGTATGTAGGAAATTCTCCTTCGGATGAGACACACGCCAATTATGTGGACATCATCACTAAAAAAAGAAGTACGGGCAGTACCTTAAAACCCTTTTTGTTTGCTTCATTGTTGGATGAAGGACAATTACTCCCAAACAGTTTGGTGGAAGATGTTCCAACGGTAATCAACGGATACAACCCTCAAAATTTTAATTTGAAACATGTAGGTGCCGTGCCTGCGAGTAAAGCGCTTTCCCGTTCGTTGAATGTACCCGCGGTTAGATTGTTGCGGGAATACGGGCTTCAAAAATTCTACAACAAACTCCAAAAAATGGAAATGGAATCGTTGGACAAGCCCGCTTCCTATTATGGGCTATCGTTGATTCTTGGTGGTGCCGAGAGTTCCCTTTGGGAAGTGACTTCCACTTATGCTTCGATGGCTTCCAGTCTAAACTATTTTCTGACCCATTCCAGTACCTACAGGAACCAAGAATTTACTGAGGCTAGCTATTTGCAAAACGAGACCAAAGATTTTGGGGAAGAACAGTTTGCACCCTTGGTTTATGGTGCAGGGGCCATTTATAGCACATTCCAGTCCATGTATGAGGTTAACCGACCTGAAGGCGATGAAAATTGGCAGTTTTTTGATTCCTCCCAGCCCATTGCATGGAAAACCGGGACGAGTTTTGGTTTTAAGGATGCTTGGGCCGTAGGGGTTACGCCAAAATATGCCATTGGTGTTTGGGCGGGCAATGCTGATGGCGAGGGCCGACCCGGGCTTACGGGCATCAGCGCAGCCGCTCCATTACTTTTTGATGTGTTGGATGCACTTCCAGCTAGCGGTTGGTTCCAAGAACCGTTTGATGATCTTGTTGAATTAGAGGTTTGTGCCGAAAGCGGATATAGAGCCTCGGTGTATTGTGATGACATCAAAAAAGAGTGGGTGCCCACACACGGTACCCGAAGTGGCCCATGCCCCTATCATCAGCAAGTGTTTTTGGATGCCTCCGAACGGTTTAGGGTGAACTCGGAATGTTATCCTTTGGAAGATATGGTCGCCAAGAATTGGTTGGTGCTCCCTCCTATTTTGGAATATTATTATACATCTTCCAATCCCAATTACAAACCTTTGCCCCCTTATTTGGAAGGTTGTTCTGCTTTGGAAAACAATTTGATGGAGTTCATTTACCCAAAAAGAAATGAAACCGTACTACTCCCAAAGGATTTGGGCGAAAAAAGTATGGAAATCATTCTCAAACTGGCCCATCAACAATCCAACACCATCATTTATTGGTATTTGGATGAATTATTCATCGGCAAGACGGAAAATTTCCATGAACTGATTCTACCCATTGAAGCCGGAGAATATATGCTCACGGCCGTGGATAATCAAGGTAACCGGATTCAACAGGAAGTGGAAGTTCGCTCAGCTTCGGGGGAATAATTATTTCTTCCGCATAAAAATGGTCATTGGAACTCCGGTAAAATCGAAATTCTCCCTGATTTTGTTCTCCAAAAATCTTTTGTAGGGGTCCTTCACATATTGCGGCAAGTTACAGAAAAAGGCAAATTGCGGATATGGTGTGGGCAATTGGGTACAGAACTTGATCTTTACATACTTCCCTTTGGTAGATGGTGGTGGTGTTTTTTCAATGATGGGAAGCATCACGTCGTTCAACTTTCGGGTGGGAATACGTTTCGAACGGTTTTTGTAAACATCCACTGCGGTTTCGATGGCTTTGTAGATACGTTGTTTGTTTAGAACAGAAACAAAAAGAATGGGTACATCTTCAAAAGGGGAAATCACTTCTTTTATTTTGGCAGTATACTCCTTTACCGAATTGGTCTCTTTTTCGACTAAATCCCATTTGTTCACCAAAATCACAATTCCCTTGTTGTTGCGCTGTGCGAGCCAAAATATATTTTGTACTTGTCCATCAAAACCTCGGGTGGCATCCAACATCAAAATACATACATCGCAATGTTCTATGGCACGAACGGAACGCATGACGGAATAAAACTCCAAGTCTTCCTTTACTTTGGATTTTCTTCGGATACCTGCCGTATCCACCAAATTAAACTCAAATCCAAAACGATTGTATTTGGTATCGATACTATCGCGGGTAGTACCGGCAATATCGGTCACAATATACCTATCCTCGCCTATCAATGCGTTGATAAAAGATGATTTTCCTGCATTGGGCCTACCTACCACGGCAAAACGAGGCAATTCGCTTTCTTCTTCCACATCATCGGGAAGCACTTTCACCAAGGCATCCAACAATTCTCCTGTACCGCTACCATTGATGCTTGACAAGGGATAGTATTCACCCAGTCCCAAGGAATAGAACTCCACGGCATCGGCCATACGTTGCGTATTGTCCACCTTATTTACGGCCAAAAATGTGGGTTTGTCCACCCTGCGAAGTAGCTTGGCCACATCTTCATCCATTCCGGTTACGCCGGACTCCACGTCAACCATAAAAATGATGGCATCGGCCTCATCGATGGCCAACTCTACTTGTTTATCGATTTCCTTTTCGAAAACATCGTCGCTACCCAAGACGTAACCACCGGTATCGATCACGGAAAACTCTTTGCCGTTCCAGTCACTTTTACCGTAATGACGGTCACGTGTTACACCGCTTACGGCATCCACAATCGCCTCACGGCGTTGAATAAGTCGGTTGAAAAAAGTGGACTTCCCAACATTGGGTCTTCCTACAATGGCTACGATAGCTCCCATCAGGTTTAATTTTTGGCAAAAGTACCATTTATTATGAAGAAAAAATGATACCTTTTTTCATCATTTTCAAATGATTATGAGCGACTTGACCAACGAGATAGTTTTACGCCCCCGTTTTCGTGTCTCCCTAAGGGCAAATTTAGAACAATTGGAGTCAATTTTTGATGATGCTTCGGGTAGTCCTTTTTTGATCAAAAGGATGGATGAGCATATTTTTGTCAAGTTCAAAAAAGCGGAAACTACCTTTTGGACACCGCAACTTCATATGGAACTTTCGTCGTACGAAGAAGGTGTGAGCAATATTCGTGGCGTCTTTGGACCCAATCCCACGCTTTGGACCTTTTTTATGTTCCTCCATTTTGGTGTGGGCACCATTTTTATCATCATGGGGATTTTTGCCTATTCCAATTATTCCTTGGGCAAGGATATTACCCTTTGGTTGGTGGGTATGTTCTTTTTGGTAGTGATTTGGTTCTCACTTTATGCCTTTGGCCGTTTGGGAAGAGCCAAAGGGAAACCACAAATGGACCAGTTGAAACAATTTGTCAGGGACACCATTGCTCCTTTTGAAAGAATTAACGACGAACCTTAGCCGTTGTACCCGAAACGCCTGAGCTGCTGGGAATTGCTGCGCCAGTTCTTGTTCACTTTTACATAGAGTTCGATGTGAACCTGCTTGGCAAAGAATTTTTCGAGGTCTTTGCGGGCTTCCACCCCCACTTTTTTAATTGCAGCGCCCTTGTGCCCTATGATGATTCCTTTTTGGGTATCTCGTTCCACCATGATTACGGAACGAATACGGATAATATCCTCATCTTCCAAAAACTCTTCGGTCTCTACCTCCACGGAATAAGGAATTTCCTTTTTATAGTATAGCAAGATTTTTTCACGAATGGTCTCGTTCACAAAAAAGCGTTCGGGCTTGTCCGTGATTTGATCTTTTGGATAAAATGGAGGTGCTTCTGGCAAGAGTTCCAAAATACGGTTGAACACTTCGGTAACATTAAAGTTTTCCAAAGCGGATATGGGATGAATTTCTGCATTGGGCAGTTGTTCTTGCCAATATTGCATTTGTTCTTCCAACTTTTCCTGATCAGATTTGTCAATTTTATTGAGGAGCAACAAAACGGGAATCTTGCTGTTCTGTATTTTTTTGAAGAAAGATTCGTCCTTGAGGGCTTTTTCCCCAATTTCCACCATGTACAACAGCACATCGGCGTCCTCAAAAGCGGATTTGACAAAATCCATCATGGAGCTTTGCAGCTCGTATGCGGGTTTTATGATTCCTGGGGTGTCGGAGAGAATCAGTTGGAAATCATCTCCATTCACGATGCCCAAAATACGGTGACGGGTGGTCTGTGCCTTGGAGGTGATAATGGAAAGTTTCTCACCCACAAAGGCATTCATCAATGTAGATTTACCCACATTGGGATTACCTATAATATTTACAAATCCTGCTTTATGCGCCACCTTTCTTTCTTTTTTCAAAATATTGTTTGGATGCTGCGTTCACCTTTGGTGAAAGATACAACACAGCGATCATATTGGGTATAACCATGAGTGCATAAGAGAGGTCTATCAGGTTTTTTACCAATTTTAATGATGCTATTGCAGCAAAAACTATCATAATGATAAAAAACACATTATACCATTTTCCGATTTTTGCATTCGTCAAAAATGACAAGCTCTTTACTCCATAGTAGGAATACGTGAACAATGTTGACAATGCAAATGCGGCCACAATCACCATCAGCAGTATATCTCCGATGCCATAAAGGGTTGTTTCAAAAGCGGACATTGTCATTGTGATTCCGCTACCATCCTCTAGGTAAGCACCACTCAAAATAATGACTACGGCGGTAAAGGTACATACTAAAATCGTATCAATGAACGGGCCCAACATCGCCACAAGCCCTTCTTTGGCAGGTTCATCATTTCGGGATTGTCCGTGGTACATGGGTGCACTACCCAAACCTGCTTCGTTGGAGAACATAGCTCTACGGACCCCAACAATCACCAAGCCCCAGAATCCTCCTGTAACCATGGTGTCGAAGTTCCAGGCTTCGACCAATATCATTTTTAGCGCTGGCCAAACTTCACCTGCGTGACTTGCCATCACAAAAATGACCGCCAACAGGTAAATCCCTACCATAAATGGAACAATGGCGGATGCTACTTTGGCAATCTTAGAAAGTCCACCAAAAATTACAATGGATGTAATTATCGCCAAGAAAAAACCAATTCCGAGTTTCCAATTATACTCGCTGGTCGCCCAAATCGTTTCGTGAGGTTCAACCACGCCCATAAAGGCCTCGGTAAACTGATTGGCGGTAAAAACCCCCAAAAATCCGAACAATCCGCAGACACTAAAAAAAATGGCCATGGGCTTTGCCCATTTTCCCATTCCTTGTGTAATGTAGAACATGGGGCCGCCCTGCATTTTTCCTTCGGAATCTGTGCCGCGGTACATAATGGCCAAACTACCGGAATAAAATTTGATTCCCATACCCAAAAGGGCAGTCATCCAAATCCAAAACACCACACCTGGTCCTCCATCGTGAATGGCAATGGCCACTCCCGATATATTTCCCAGTCCAACAGTGGCCGCAACAGCTGCGGATAGTGCCTGAAACGAACTAACATCACCTTTTGCATTTTTATCGTCGTACTTGCCAGAAACCACCGCAATGGCATGACCAAAATGGCGAAAAGGAGCAAATTTGGAATAAAACGCCAAAAATAGCCCACCTCCAATAAGAAGAATGAACATAGGCCACTCGGTGTAGGGCAAAAGTGAGGATATAAAATCGTTAATCTTGTCCATAAGGTAAAAAGGCCGAATTTATGGATTTTGGGCGGGATTGACGTTAAGGAAAAAGGAATATTGGGTTTAAGTTTGGAAATGATGTAAAAACCGTTGTATATTTGCCGTCCACATCGCGGGGTAGAGCAGTACCCTTCGACAAAGCTCAGGGCAGGGTACCTACACAAACTGAGCATTTTTATTGAAAACCAAGTTTCTAAAAGAAACAAACAACATATATCGCGGGGTAGAGCAGTAGGTAGCTCGTCGGGCTCATAACCCGAAGGTCGCTGGTTCGAGTCCAGTCCCCGCTACTAGCAAAGACAAGGCTTCCGAGAAATCGGGGGCCTTTCTTTTTTGCCATGGGTACAGAATAGGTACAGAATCGAAACTTTTTTGTTTTTTTTCAAAAAATTTGATGTTTTTTAGTGCATTATGAATTTGGGGATAAGAAATTTGTAGCCTTCCCTAAACTCTGTTCTTTGTTGTACCACGTTATTTTAATCGTTTAGTTTTCAAAAAAGTCCTTTTCATTTATATTCTCGGTACTCATATTTCCATTTTCAACTGGGTATAAAGTTATAGTCCCTGTAGTATAACTTGCTTTTGTATTCTCAATTATTATATGGTCACCAATCTTATCGGATTTGCTAAAACTTACATTTCTTTCAAAAGCTCCATTAGTTCCACAGAAATTCTTTTTGTTTGGATTCCAGTCATTTCCATAGTATACTTTCATATAATAAGTCCCACTTGGAATTTTACTCATTTCAAAAGTTGCACCTGCTCTGATATATTCATTCCTAATGGTCTTATTGTCGAAAGTTCTTACTAAACAAACAACCGCATCTGTTCTGTTACTATTGTCAAATTTCAACCAAGCGTTTTGCGAATAAACACCTTTCCCAAAACAGGCATCTAAAGGCGAAATCCCATTTTTAAGTTGATTTCCTCTGTATTTACTTGATGATTTAGTAATTTCTTCAATAACTGACTTACTTTCAGAAAGGACTTTTTCAAATTCCGCTTGTTGTTCACGCATTTCTTTAATCCTTTTTTCAGTTTCGGTTAATTCGTGAGTTCTGTTTGATTTGATTGGTTTTTCTTTTTCGTATATGTATGGTTTATATTCTATTTCTGAATTTTTTTTAGTCTTAACTGGATTAAGTGGATTAAATCCAAAATAGTCTAAAGTTCCCCCCAAAATTAGTAACGCTACAATTGGGGATAATAAAAGACCAAATATACCAGACCCAAAATCTACACTGTTTATTTCTCTTATAGTTTTGAAAAAAATATGAACGAAAAAATAAAAGCCAAAAACAGCAATAAATCCAATGAATCCATATTGATACATTCCAATTATCAATAACAAAAGCATTACTGATTGAAATATGAACCAAATTTTTTCCCTTATTTTTGATTTTTTGTAATATTCTATTTTCCTAAAAAAGATATTTTTAGGATTTAGGCTTTTTATTCGGTCAAACAAACTTCTTTTTTGCTGTGGTCTATAAGATTGTTGATTTCTTTCTGTTCTCGTTTGTTGGTAGGTTGTATTAGTTCTTTCTGTTGAGTTCCTTAAATATTTATTATATTTTATATCATATTCTCTTTTTAGACTTGGATTCGACAAAATATCATAAGCTTTTTTTATTTCCCGAAACATTTCGTCGAAGAAATTATCTCCAACATTTTTATCAGGATGAAATTTGATTGCCAGTTTTCTGTAGGCTTTCTTTATTTCCTCTTGGGATGCGTTACTTTTTAGTCCTAAAGTTTGATAATGGTTTTTCATTCTTAGTTAGAAATGCCGTTATTGATAATGTAGTACAATGGGCTATGAGTAGTTGCGTGGTTTAGCGTTAAGTTTAGCGAGTACACACCAAATTGAAAATCTGCGAGGATTTTCAAACGTAGGCGGGAACAAGCAATTACTTATAGCCAACTTTGTCTTATTTGGTGTGGTTTTTTATTTTCAGTTTCTTATGGTTATTTGTTTTGACCAAGTTTTCGATCGTTTATCTCCTTCAAAAACAGAAATTATTACTTCCCCTACTCTTTGAAATTCTAGTTCCATATCCGCAGTACCGGATTCTGCATCGAATTCCTGTCTTCCGCCATTTTCAGGTTCATATGTTTTCACAGTCCAATTTCTTATTCTTCCAATCGAAAAAATCCATGATGCATCATTATCTTGTTTATGTGCTATTTTTGGTCCTTTTAATTCTATTAGTAATTTTTCATTCTTAGGAATAATTGCTTTTAAGGAAACTTTTTCACCTCTCTTGATACTTAATACTGAATTTGCAAGTATATTTCTACCATTTTTCCCCATTTCAGGATATTTAAACTCATCTACAACATCATCTGAAGTACTTTCTTTATTTTGTTTTCCTCTTTCTTTTAATATTTCTATTCTCTCTTTATAAAATAAAGTTGCAATACCCCAACCTCCAGCAAAAAAGAGCGTTGCTGTTGAAACTACTTTCCAAATATTCTCAACAATCCAATCCCAGTTTTCTTTTATAAAATCCATATTAATATTTCGATTTGCAGAACATTTTTTAATTACACCTTACGGTCACGGGTATGAAACGTAGGGCATTTCGGAGCTGCGTGCCTGTCCATCGAGACAAAGCTTGCTAAGTGCCGAAAACTTGCGAAAACCACTGTCCTCCCTATGTTTTATACCCATTGTTGTGGGTAGTATTATTTTGGTATTCCTTTCTTATTTGGGTCGTCAATCCAATTCTTAACTTTTCCAATGAAATCCCATACATCACCATTAGAAGGTTTTAAATAATTGGCATCTTCTGGATTTGACCCCATTTTTTCAAAAATATCAATCAGCCACTTTGAACCATGACCTGTTGCTCCCAAGTTGGTTAACCATGATTCTAACTCGCCATTTCTAATCACAAAGACACCGTATTCTTCCAATTGATTGAAGAGATTAGTACATGCTTCTTTGTTTGGGTCATCAAGAATTTCAACTCCACCATCTCTTTTCATGTTTAGGCCTGATGCGTCAAAAGCGTTTTTCATAGTTTGTCTTTGATTATGAAGAGCTTGATGACTTGGTTCTGGAATGAATGCACCATTCAGAGGTTTAGAGAATACTTGTCCACCTTCTTTTAGTACATCAATATCTACAATTCCAACTGCTGGAATTCCTAGTTCCCTCAATGGATGCACTATGTCCCAAACTGTTTGTTTATTCTGAGCATTAATGAATAAACAATTAAATATGCCTCTATTATCAGATTCTGCTAAAAGCCTTTCATTGATTTCATTATAAAAAGCTCTGTCTGAATCAGCTTCAGTCACAATTACACTTTCATAAAATAATCCATTTAGTACACCTGTTGACCTCAATAATGGATTCCTCATAAGATTAAGAATCTTGTCCTTAGGTAAAATTCGAGAGGTAGCTAAATCATTTTTATAAGTGAGTCTAACGATATTCAACGGAGATCCTGACTGTATACAGCCCATTAGGAAATGTGAGCTATGAGTCGAAACAAACAACCTTTTCTTAGTTGCTCTTAAGGATTTCCCTATCTCGTTACCCAATTTATTTGATAAAGACGGATGAAGAAATGCCTCTGGCTCATCAATCAAGGTGATTTTTGGGTCCCCTGCTAAAATTGTAGTTATAATTCCCGAAAAAGCCTTTACTCCATCGCTTGCATGTATAATTTCAATTGCATCTTTATGAAAGTTGATTGATTCTGTTTCCCAACCTTTTTCCTCTCTTTCAGATGCTGGTGCTCTTTCCGAAAGTCTAATTCTTAACTTGCCAATATTTGTGGGGTCAACTACATAATATTTGCCAAAGGCTTCATGGATAATTCGTCTTACTTCTTCTCTCAGTTCATTGTTTATGAACAGGTGGGCTAAATGATTGGCTGGTGTTTTTTGAAGGTCACCTGCATTTTGTTCAGCTAATAAGTTAAGACGGTTGGTTCCATCTAATCTCATTGTGTACATATTTAAAAACTGCTCATAATGCCCTTGACGATTATTAGGGTTTTGTGCCTCATTAATTAATCCTTGCCGATTCACTTGAATTCTTATTGCTCCATTATTTTGAGGATTTATCTTAGAAAGTAGTACATGTCCTGGGTGTATATTTTCACCCACATTTGGCACAGATTCAATTCGTGTTATTTCTTCTTCTATCTCGTTTTGAGAAAATGATGCGAAGGTTAGTTTGTCAAGTACAAGGTCATTTGCTTGCCCATGAGTTCTTCTGCTAAAATTTTCGATTTCAATTAGAACACGACTCTTTCCCGAGTTATTTGGCCCTACAAATATTGTTATCGGAGTAATATCAAATTCAAGATTTGGTTGACCTTGTGAAGACCCTGATTTTAATTTAATCTTTTCAATCATGTATTTCGTGTTCTTTTATATTACCCACAACGTCTCGTATAAAAACTATGCGAGCGGGCGAGCACTTAATTTCGATTCAAGACTGATTGAAGCATTGTTTTTATATGTTGTTGGCACAAGTTTATTTACTCCATCTTTTCAAAATAATCTTCAATTTCTGCCTGTAAATCGGTTATTGCGTTCACTGTGTCAGAGATTAATCCATCTGATTTTAATTTATCTAATTCCTCGGAAAGTTTAATTCTCTCATCGAAATCTCCCATAAATTCTACTTGTCCGTTTTCTAATGTGGCAAAGAGGGAACTAAATTCTTTTTCGACTTTTATATAGCTGTTAACCTTTAAAAGCTGTTTGGTCAGTTTTGAATATTTTTCTTTGATGTTTTTTGTTAGGATATATTTTAGCGTAAGGTGCTTTTCAAATACCTTATTGAAAGAATCTCCCCAATTTTCAGCCATTTTAGCTATCTTTTCTGGAGAAGCTCCTTTAATATCAGTTTGGATTACTACCGTATTCACCAATAACTCTGCTAATAATGGGTAAATAATATTTAAAGCTTCTGTCTGAAGTTGATTATATTTTGAAAATCTTATTTCGGATTTTTTAAGGTCATTTTTAAATTTTTCTAATTTCCTGGAAACTCGATATGATTGGATTATTTGCAGAAGTGCAATGACAACCGTGAAACCAATTAAGATTATTAAATGATATTGTTTAAAATCAGAAAAATATTCTTCTAAAGCCTCTTTTATCAAATCATCCATTTATTTTTTTAATTTGTGCCAACTTGATTATATGCTGAACTTTTATAGGTATATACTACCTATATAGCTGGCGATGCCCAAGTTTTGTGAATTTTGCTTCAGTATAGTTTTCAGCAAGTTCTTTTTAAATTTTTGGGGCAAGCTAAATGTAAGAATTTTCAATAGATTAAGAAATCTGAAATTCCGTAAAGAGTTAAAATAATTTCATCCAATTAAGAATCATCGCAAAAAATACACTTAGATTCCAGATTTGAATAACATTGTATTTTCATGAGCAGGGCTAAGTGGAAATGGTAAAGCAAGAGGGCAACACGGCAGGCCGGTGTTGCGTAGAAAAATTTTTGAACAACCTACTGTAAAACAGTGGTTTATTATTCAAAAGGTTTTTAAAAAAGTGCTCCTAGCGATTGAAATTTGCGGCAAATGCTCTTGAATCCCCCATAAACAGGCCTGAATTTGCGTCAACTAAAAAAAACAAACTTAATTCTTTAAATAGGGTTTTGTAAGTACTCAAAATTGGGGAAAGAAAAGCTCTAATAAAATATACTCCATATTGTAGAGGTCAATTCCCTTATAAATAAAGAAGTGTCAGGTATTATGATACTTTCAAGACATTAATTTTCAGTGACACCTAATTTCAGAGACCTTATTATATCCTTCGCATAATTCATATTGCAATCCAAGGCCTTGATTAAAGCAATGGCAAGCGGACTGGATGAATCCTGTATCTCTTGATTCAATAAGTCAATTATTTTCACTTCCAATTCTGCATCAAGAACCAAAATACGTTTCATTTTTCGCCCCATTATTCTTGCACCAACAAGTCGGGTGTCGAATTTTTCCATTTCGAATAAATCGGAATGTTCTGCATCCTCCCTAAACATTTCTGGTTCATACAAGGCCCAGGCAATGCGTAAAATATTAGCGGTGTCTCCCAAGTCCTTTACCCTATCCCCTGGTTTTTCGGACCAAGCAATCAGTTTTAGAATAACCAGACCATGGGCCGGGCTAACAGGCAATGCAATGCCATAGGGATGATCAAAAGTTTCAACCTCCTTAGATACTTGCGTCATCCCAACAGCTGAAATCTCTAGGTTTCCCTCTACAAACCGAACCATTCTTTCTTCTTCAATACCACCAAAAGGCAATAAGTCAATTGTAGTTTTGGATTCAGCATGGAACAAACTATAAGGCATATTTCCTTGGGATTTTTCAAAACCATGTTTTTTCAATTCTTCCTTGACGGCATCAAATTGTTCATGGTCTGGTACCATAATGGCAAAATCAATATCCGCAGTTGCCCGCTTCGGCTTTTCCCCAACCTTATAAAGGGCAACATCACGTGCATTTGCTCCAATAAGGTAATAGTTGATTCCTTTTGCCCTAAAAACGGTGTCTAGGATTTTGTATACCTTACCATGGTGGGTAAAGGAATATTCTTTAAAGCTTTGGTTTGATATGCTCATTAAATATCTTTTGTGCTATTTCCAAGTTCCTTGGTTCACCGGAATGAATTAATTCGGCATATACCAAAACTGGATGTACAACATTTTCGTAACTCAATAAGTTATCTTTATTTTTCTCTAGCATAGAATTCAACCAGAAAGGTTTATATAGGTTGATATTTCCCATGGGGTCCGGAACCAACTTTAATGTTTGCATTATGTCCTTATTACTTTCAAAGGTCGTGAACATGGTAAATTTTTCTGGGAAAAAATTATTCGTAAGCAGCGCCGCGGCTGGTTCCCCACTCCAAAATACTTGGGGACGTAAATACTTTTTTTTCCATTGGCTCTGCATATCCCCTGAAAAAGAAAATGTACCAAGGTAGTATTTGGGAAATATTTTTTCGTTAACCAATGGAATCCATCGATCTAAAAGTTCTTCATACTCCAAAAGTTGGTATTTATGATTCCCGTCTTGGGAAAATAAATACCCATATTCAGAGAGCCCCTGCATAATCTTACTAACGCTGCCCAATGATATCATGCTATTATCCGCCAAATACCGTTGTGTTTCATTGACCAGTTTTGGGTTTTGTAGAAATTGAAATATTAATTGTCCCCCTGCTTGGGTAAATATCTTGGAAGAAGGTTTCACATAGGGCGATGCATTGTTGTTTTCCAAATACACCTTTAGCGGAGATAGGTTCAAATAGGCATTACCATAACTGTCTAAATAATTGAGCTTATATTCACGTAACATTTCCTTGGCCTTTGGTGTTAAGTAGTTAGCCACAACGAGAATCGGAAGTTCTTGTTTTTCTCTCAGTATGGCAGGAATATTGTGCTGACGGATTTCATTTCTAAAATACACTGACACTTTATGGCCTTCAAGTGAATAGATTGGCAATTCTGAAGTTTGTTGAGCATCCAAAAATTTGGCCTCGATTTCAATATCCAAAGCCTCCAAAAACTTCATAAAGGTTATAAAATCAAATGACATGTTCATTTTTTTTATCCGTTCATGAAACATGAACATTCAAATATAGTGAACAAAATTGAATTGTTAATCTCGCGAAGGAAAAATAATTGCGATCTATATTACCATTTATCAAATATTTATGCTGAAAAGGTCAGCATCCTCCTAATCATCATTTTGGTTAAATGGGGCTTTCATTTTGTCCCGCAACCGGGACGAAAAATGTAAAGCAAGAGGGTAACAGGCTAGCGCACTGTTGTTGTTTCATTTTTCTTCGGAAAAGCTCATTTTTGGGGCTTTTATGAAAATATTGATTAATGGCATTTATAATGTTTTTTTTACTGAAAAAGGCCTTCATCCTAGCAAAATCAATGGATTTTTTACTAAAAAATGGTTTTTTGAAGTATGGCTTGGTTGAATAATGAAGACTTATTTTTCAATTAATTTTATCGGCTTATCCCTCATTTTTCACGGAAAAGGGTGTTCAGCCCGCTAAAATCAAGGAATTTTTCACGGAAAAATCAAAAATGATTAACCGTTTTGATAAAAATACACCTTTGTTATCTGCTAAATGTCCACTTGTATTTTATTGAACCAGTTTTGTATATTACCATCGGATGATTGTGGGAAACTCCCTATATTTGAGATATGCAGACAAAGACCAAGAACAACCATATAGGTAGAAAGATCAGTAGGATCAGAGAACTCCGAGGAATGAAACAAGAAACCTTGGCCGAGAAATTGGGCATCAGTCAACAGGCCGTTTCCAACATTGAAAACAGTGAAAAGGTGGATGATGTAAAGTTGGAAGAAGTTGCCAAGGCTTTGGGGGTAACCAAAGAGGGAATCGAGAATTTTTCGGAGGAATCCATATTTCATAATATCAACAACTTTAATGATAACAGTGTAAATAATGGTCCTTTAAACAATTTTCATTGCACATTTAATCCTTTGGACAAACTGGTGGAAGCATATGAGGAAAACAAAAAGCTTTACGAACGTCTTGTTCAAGCAGAAAAGGACAAGGTTGCTTATTTGGAAAAGCTTATAAAATAAAGATATCCTACCTCGCTCAACAGTATTAGTATTGGCAAGTATTTGGGGCTTGCAGCGCAAACTTGGTTTCGCTCGCTTTGCTTCGTTTGCTTTTTTTATTCAGTTTCCTTTTGCGACCCACCGGGAGCAAAAGCAAGATTGTCATGACAATGACACATCTTGAATTCCACTCCGTGGAAAACAGCAAGGCTTATTGTCTCTTTCAAAGCACATTTATCAAAGATAGTTTTCAATCATCGTATCATTACCGTATATTTTCGCATCATATCGTTTCATTAATTCATTTGACAATATGACCATGGCACTGAATTTGATGGATTTACGTTAAATAAGAAATTGATTTGTTCCTTTACGTCATGAACAGAAGGCGAAATATAACCGCTATTTTCCCAAAACACCTTTTTTGGGACGTGGATATGAGCAGGTTAAACCCTAAAAGGGATAAAAACCTTATTATCCCCAGAGCTTTATTTGCCTCTACCGAAGATACTTTTATTGATGACATTGAGCGTCTGGAAGAACTATATTCTAAAAATGAGATTTTACAAACGCTAAGAAGCACCAAAGAACGTATCAGTAACACGGTTTGTGAATTGGTTGCCAAAAGATACCACGCCAAATCCTTCGCTCGCTTTGCTTTATGAGTGCCGTTAGTCCTGCACTTGCCAAAACTATAACAGAACTACAACTAGTCAAAACCCTTGGGCAATTTGCTTTGGGAGGAGGAACCAATCTGGCTTTGCGTTATAATCACCGTGTTTCTGTTGATATTGACCTTTTCACAAATGACATTATTGGCATAAATGGGTTTAAGGAAATCGCCGAACAATTTATAAAGAGGAATATCAAACCATTTTTGATTTGGACAAAGAAACTGGCCCTATTGAACGACCAAAGCTGTTGATTGCGTTTGATGAAATCAGAAAGGTTTCCGGCTCACGTCCCTCCCTTTCACAGGATCTGATACAGATAACGGAAGGAAGTAAAATATGGAAGGAAGCAAGATATAGCTGGTTAAGAAAGGTTAGAGCATTGTGCAGGGTATTGGGATTGGAATATCCAAAACCCAAAGGATACGATTTGTAGGAATTTGGGCAATTTTCGCCTTGAAGTGTTAAAACATAGTTAAAAAGGTGTCCCTTTCGGTTACAGTGCAAATTCTCCCCCTTTCACAACCCCTAAAAACAGTGGTTTTTTTAATTTTAAAGAAAACCCTCTTCCTTCCCACAAATGGTATCAGCATAAAATTTAATTTCACCATTCATTTTAAGCAATTCTCACTTTCTCTCCATCAAAATCGAATCGTCACATTTTTTCACTAAATTTGTGACGAAAAATAATTTTAAAAATGCCTGTACCCACCGAGAAACTTATAAAAAATTCAATTTCCAACCACAAGCGTGGAAAAATTTTTTTTCCGAAAAACTTTTCCGAATTCGGAACTTCCGAAGCCGTAAGGCAAGCTTTAAAAAGACTGGAAGAAAAAGGTCTCCTAATTCGATTGGCACAAGGTATTTACTTATATCCCAAAGAACACAAATTACTTGGCAAAATATATCCGTCATTGGAAGAAATTGCCAAGGCCATTTCCAAAAGAGATAAAGCAAGGATCATTCCCACAGGGGTACAGGCACTTAACAAACTTGGACTATCTACACAAGTACCCATGAATCTGGTTTACTTAACGGACGGAACTTCTCGTACGATAACAGTCGGAAAAAATAAAATAAAATTCAAAAAAGCTTCCCCAAGAATTCTAGCGGCCAAAAGTGAAACCAATATTCTCATTATACAAGCCTTACGTGAAATAGGAAAACACAATGTAGATCACAAAACCCTAATAAAAATAGAGAAGGTACTCCAAACGGTTGACAAAGAAATGATAGTACATGATATGAAACTAGCCCCCGTATGGATATCTGAAATTATGGAAAGTTCAGTGACTGAAAGGAAATCATAATGAAAGAATGGTTTGACTTATCGGAAGCGGACAGAAGAGAGATCATCGTTCAAACCAGTATATCCAAAGGTCTGCCACAGGCTGCCATAGAAAAAGATTGGTGGGTAGTCACAGCTTTACGCGCTCTTTTCGAAACTAAGTATGCTAAACATCTAGTTTTCAAAGGAGGTACTTCCTTAAGTAAAGCATGGGGACTTATTGAGCGTTTTTCTGAAGACATTGATGTAGGGATGGATAAAACTTTCTTTGGGTTCGAAGGGAATCTTTCACGTAAACAGGTCAAAAAACTCAGGAAAGCATCATGCAAATTTGTCAGCAAAACTTTTCCTAAGGATTTAGAGGACAAACTCCATGAAATGGGAGTTAAAGATTTTACTGTCCATGTTCGTGAATTTGAGGAATCCGACACCGACCCCTTGGCAGTAGAAATACAATACAGGTCATTAGTTGAGAAAGTTCCCTATTTAGAACCCAGAATTCTGGTGGAAATAAGCTCCAGATCCTTAAGGGACCCTTACGAAAACATGGAGGTGATATCTTTTATTGGAGAAAAGTACAAAGGTAGCCCATTCGCCGATAAGGTAATTAAAATTCCTACGGTGTTACCTACTCGAACCTTTTTGGAAAAGCTCTTCCTTTTACATGAGGAATTTCAAAAACCAAAAGGAAGAGGAGCCATAAGAAGTCATCGAATGACAAGACATCTTTATGATATATCCAGAATTATGGATACAGAATATGGTGAATCCGCTATAAATAATAAAGAGTTATACAATACAATTGTAAAACATCGTCAACTATATGCACGAATATCATGGATTGATTATACAAAACATGCTTCGACCACTTTGAATTTCATACCACCAAAAAAAATACTGACCGAATGGGAAAATGATTATAAAGCAATGAAGGAGAGCATGTTTTACGGCAAAACTGAATCCTTTGAAGATTTAATCCAAAAACTTCAAGGCTTAAGGGATAGATTTAATAAAGAATAGTAAATATTGAAATTTAGCTAACCGGTGCCCCCTATTTGGGTTGTACTTTAATCTAGCTATAAAATATAGCTTAAGGTGAAAACCTATAAAAACCGAATTTTTTTATCCATAATGTTCATCCACTTCCCACATAGCGCTGTAGCTAATTCGTTTAAGCCCTAAAATCCATCATTGAGAAAGAATATTTCTCGGGCCAGACTTCTTCCCTGTTCCATCTAGGTTTTTAGTAGCAGTAAGGCCAGTATTGAGAGCAGCAGTCAATTTTTCCTTTTTTCATGAGTATTATCAGGTTTTCACCTTGCCTTCTATAGCACTTAGACTGCCAGTGAAAGAAAAAATAGTCAATGGGCAGGACAATATTGATAGGGCCTCCCGTCATATTTGGCCCGGAACCAAGCTTCTTTATTGGTTTTCCGGACTGGAAAGGCCAGCGTGGAAACTATGTCAATGTTGCGGGCTTTTTCACTGTCTATGGCATTTCTATTTTTTTCTCTCATTGTCTCAAGTTTTGTTATTCCTCCTACCTTTTTACCTAACCCAATGATGACGAGGGTTTACAAGCTAGGTCAGATGTTTTTTCAACTTACCTATCGTACCCTTTAGGTAGGTTAGGTAACCTTTCGGTAAGATGGAAGTTATATATCCTACCTTAGGTTTTGCCCCATGAACATTGGCTTTATTCTGCTTTAGGTAACTAGGGAGGTATTATTCTTCTTTCTTTGCAAATTCCATTTCCCAAGGGCTTCACTAAAGAGTAATCTGGACAAATAGCCGTGAATCTGTCTTTAGGGGTGCTTTCTCTCTTGATTTATTTGTTCCTTTCGCTCTGCGTTCCGTTTCCAACGAAATTTTGATGATTTGATGACAAACCTCTGAGAGGCCTTATAAATACTGGTAGTTCCCCCGTCATCATTTTGTCATCGTTTCATCGTTTTTGTTTTTTTCTTCATTGTTCCTGTCATCATTTTTTATTTTGATGACAGAATGATGACAAAGTGATGACAGCCTAAACCCTTATAAACACAGGGCTAATATCAATCTGTCATCAAATCATCAAATTTTTGACATGTAATTTTATTTTTTCCTGTAGTTCATCATCCATCTACCCGTACTATTTAAAAAGCCTATTTTACCCCAACGGCAAAAAGGGGTACAGAATCGAGCTCCCAACTTTGGCCTGGACACTAAAAATTTATCACACTGTCCAAAGCTTCGTCCGCCTCCTTATGGATAAAATTTGCTTGATAGTTCAAAGTAGTCTTTAAATCGCTGTGGCGATAGAGTTTTTGAAGCATTAGGGGATGAATCTTGTCTCCGGCAATATTTCCAAAACTGTGACGCGCAATATGATTGGAAAGGGGTTTTTCTATTTCACAAAGTTTAGCGATTCTTCGAAGGTATTTATTGAACAGCTTAGTGGCATTTCTTGTTTTTACAAAAACAGCTTTGGTGTCCTTGGGATTGACATCCTTTAGAAAGGGAAAAACATAGCCATTATTTAACTCTTTGTCATTCGTATATAAATCCAAAATGACCTGCGCTTTATCCGGGATTTTTAAGCTTACCGGTTTAGAGTTTTTGCTCATAACATAGAACAAGCGATTGTTTTTAAAATCACTCCATTTAATCTGTACAATATCCGAAATACGGATGCCGGCAAAATAAAAAGCCGTTAGCCAGACGTTCCGAGTGTGCCAAATAGAAGTTCCAATGTCCAACTCCAATTGCTCGATGCTTTGAACTTCTTTGATAGTCAAACCGATTTTATGCCCTGAACCAATCCTTATTTTTTCCTTATCACCAGCAAAGGGGTAGTACTTAGATGGAACTATGCCGTCTTTTATAGCTACATTGAACAAGGTACGGATAAAGATAAGTTGATTGGTTATGGTTCGTTCTTTATGTCCGAGATAAATAGCACAAAAATTCTTGAACTTTTCAATAAAGCGCTCATTGATATCAATAAATCTAAGTGAGGATTTGTTTTTGAAATAACGTACGGAATCATAAAAATCGGTTTTCGATTTGCGTCCATCACTGATGCGTTTTTTTCTTCGGCTTTTAATGCGCTCAATGATTTCATCCTTCTTCAAGGAGCGTTTAAGGTTTAAAAATTCATCAATATTGAAAAGAATTGACATCTCGGCCTTGGCAACAGAAATGGTTCCCCTATCGTATTTATCCTTTATACGTTCTGCCGCTAGAACAAAAAATGGTTTTTCCCCTTCTACTCCCTTCAACTTTTGCTTAGCCTGTTTTGGAGTTAGGCTTTCTTCCTTCAAATCAAAATAAATATCATTGGCCTCTATCATCTTTTTCATAAGAAAGTTGTTCAACTTTTTATAATTGGGATGTGATCTTTTAACCGTGGAAGTAGTTTTATTCCAATCCTTTTCAAGAATATACTGGCCCAAAAACCGATAACTTGTTCTGTAATTATCACTTATTCGCAATGCAAGTGGCGCTGAACCGTCCTTTCTTTCTTTATTTTTTCGTCGAACAATCTTAATACTGGCCATAATTCTCATCTTTTATCCTTAATAAAAGTACAACTTTTAACAAAAAAAAGGGGTACAGAATAGGTACAGAATAATTTGATATCAAATGTATTTATTTGATATTATTTAACATTTTAAAAATCTTATTTAATTAATTTTCAGTGTTTTAAGTGTTTATTGATATATAGCTTATGAAGCTCATAACCCGAAGGTCGCTGGTTCGAGTCCAGTCCCCGCTACTAGAAGTAAAAAAGCCGAGAAGATTTTCTCGGCTTTTTTTGTATTCTCACCTCAGTCCCTCAGTTTATATAGCTTTCTAGGGGGTAAACTTTTATCGGGGTTTACCTGCTTTAATAGTTTCTTAACAATTTTAACAGCTTATTTTCATAAATTGTTAATGCCTAATTCATCATCAATCAAAAATGAGACAATCTACCAACTATATTGTCTTACTGTTTCTATGGCTAAACCATGCGTTTGCCTATGGCGTTACCACAACTAGCGGTTATGTCAGTTTTCCCACACCTACTGCCGAAACACTTAAAGATTCCCTGGATTGGGCAGACTACTATTTTAATATTCACAGGTACAAGGAAGCAATTCCTCTTTATCAAAAAAACCTTGGGCTAAATGATAAACAACAAAGAGTCCATGTTTTAAAAAAGCTAGCGCTTAGTCAGGCGGCATTGGGGAACCCCGATGAGTCCATTTCATACATCTACGATTATTTTAAAATAGATTTTCAACCTACCTTTCTTTTACACGAAGATTTTGATAGTATTCGAGACGAAGAAAATTTTGCGAAACTATCTGGAACCGTATTACCAAAGTTCACAGGTTGGTCAATTTTTTACTTTTTTGTTTCCCTAATTGGATTTTACGTCACCTTTGTTTTATTGATTAACAAAAAAATTGACAAACAAGCCAGAATTCTAATTGCCACTTTTGTCTTTATTCATTCACTATTCATTTTAAATATATGCATAAACCAGACCAATTATGTGTTCGAGTTTCCACACACCTACCTCATGTCAACTTGGTCTTCCTTCCTATATGGACCTCTGCTCTTTCTTTATTTTAAACGAGTTACAAAATCAACCGACCTAAACAAAAGCGACATATTGCATTTTTTACCCACCTTGGTTTTAACCATCTATCTAATTTTTACGGTTTATGGTTTTTCAGGATCAGAAAAAGTGAACCAAATGCTGCAAAGGTTGCAAGAAGGTTTAAATCCAGGGGATTCCACTAAATTATTTTTGATGGTGACCCTTAAAGCAATTTCGCTAGGCTTATATGCTTTTTTGGTCCATCTAATATTGGTCAAGAACAAAATAGGCTTGAGCAAAAAAACCAGAACCTGGCAAAAAAACATCTATCTTATACATATAAGTTATGTAATGGTTTATATGATTTATGGTATATATATTAATGTAGGGGTAAATAGTGGTCTATTCTATCATGCTCCCATTGTTTTGATGAGCACCATGGTCCTGTATGTTGGATATGCCGCTAATGTACAGCCCGACGTATTTAGCGGTTTATACGCCTACACCAACAGGCTTTTCCCAAAATATGTAAAATCCGGTTTAACGGACAGTCTTTCACAAGAGCTCAAAAAGAACCTGAACGACCTATTTCTAAAAGATAAGCTATACCGCAAAAATGACATCAATCTTGACATGGTGGCCGAAAAACTCGATACTACCCGACACAATGCCTCGCAACTGATCAACGAACATTTTAAAATGAGCTTTAGGGAGTTTGTAAATTCTTACCGTATACAAGAAGCCAAAGAACTCCTTGAAAAAGAAAATGAACTCAATATTATAGACATCGCCTACGAGGTGGGTTACAACAATAAGGTATCCTTCAACAAAGCTTTTAAAAAAGATACCCATCTTACTCCCAGCGAATACCTCAATCACTTAAAACAGGGGTAAACTCTTATCGGGAACACCTAAAAACAGGGGTTTTATTGCTAACTAGTGGTCATCAATCAAAAATCATCAATCCTATGAAACGACTACTAAAGCAACTCGTTTTTAAGTACATTGGGCAGAAGGAACTGACCTCCGACCCATTAAACAGTCATGAAAAGTACAAGAAATCCGGACTTACGGAAGAAGAAGCCCTTGCTATTCGAGGGAAAATTAAAAAGGCCTTTGAGGAGGACAGGATTTACCGGAACAACACCATTTGTCTTGACGAACTTTCGGAACACATTCAAGACAATAGGTACAAGGTGTCCCAAGTAATCAATACGTACTTCTCCAAAAACTTTTATTCCTTTTTGAACGAATACAGAATAAAGGAGGCAAAACATCTTCTGGTATCGGACCCCACTTTAAGTGTAAAGGCCGTTATGTACGAAGTAGGTTTTAACAGCAAGAACAGCTTTTACGGTGCCTTTAAAAAAGTAACAGGGCTCAGCCCCAACGATTACAGATCTGTTGCCGCTACTGTGGATTTCAATCAAAACAACATGCAGATGGCGTAGCAGAACCCATTAAATCGTTCAGAGTTATTCGCAAAAACCTCTTGGAAATCCAAGAGGTTTTTTCACATGCCATTATCAAATTGTTATCAAATCCATTTTTATGTGTTAAAAACGGTACTTCCCCATGGGCACCCTTGTTTTTCAGGTTCTTGCCGTTTAAAAAGTACCTGCTCCACGACACTTATAAGTTGATTTGTTATGCAATTGTAAAGGTAGGGCGGTGAGAGGCTCTGCTTCTTAAAAAGACAAAATCCATTAAGTTTTGTTCACTTCCCAGAAGTATTATTTGAATTAGCTATCATTTTCCTAGCGCCGTCCTCCTTTCTCAGTTGCTCTAACTCATTTCAAATTACTAACAAAACTTTATTCGTATGAAAGTAAAGAAACTGTTTGGAGCACTGGTGGCCATATGTCTATCGATAGCATTTGCCCATGCTCAAGAAAAAACGGTCACCGGAACGGTCACCGACCAAGAAGGGGTACCCTTGCCCGGTGTTAACATTGTTGTTAAGGGAACCGTTCGAGGCACACAGTCCGATTTTGATGGCAATTATGCTATTGAAGCCAGTGAAGGAGATATTCTTGTATTCTCCTATTTGGGACAAAGAACGCAAGAAAGAAGTATTGGCACAGGGAATACCATTAACGTACAAATGGCCGAAGATGCATCCCAACTTGAAGAAGTAGTGGTAACCGCTCAAGGTATTGTTCGAGAGAAACGATCCCTAGGATACTCCGTAACCACTGTGGAATCCGACAAAGTGGAATCCAGACCGGAGGCCGACGTTGCCCGTGTATTGAACGGAAAAGTCGCCGGGGTCAACATTACATCCAATAATGGAATGTCCGGTTCAGGCACCAACATTATTATCCGTGGATATTCCTCAGCAACACAATCCAACCAACCGTTGTTTATTGTGGACGGCATCCCTTTTGATTCTGGCACCAACACACAGACCAACTTTTTGGATGGAAACACCGAATCCAGTCGATTTTTGGATCTTGATCCTAACAATATAGAAAGTGTAAGTGTATTAAAAGGGTTGAGTGCAACCGTATTGTACGGTAACCGAGGTAGAAATGGTGTGATTTTAATTACCACCAAAGGTGCCGCCACGGGTGACACCCCCTCAAAAACCGAAGTTTCCGTTACACAGTCGGTATTTATGTCGAATGCAGTACTCCCAAAATTCCAAGATAACTACGGAAGTGGGTTTCATCAAGGTTTCGGATTTTTCTTCAGTAACTGGGGACCACGTTTTGATCGTACAGATGATGATGGCATTGCCACGGCAGCACAATATATTCGTACGGGACCCAATGGTGTAGCACTTACCCGACATCCATTCAACTATATTGCCGACCCGACTCTGATTGCAGGTTACGAAGACCTTTTGGACGACGAATATCCTTATAAACCCTATAATGGCGTCGAGGAATTCTTCAGGACCGGTTATGTGTACAGTACATCCGTTAATGTTCGCGGTGGTTCGGAAAAAGTAAACTTTAATGCCAATTATGGCCGCACGGAAGATATTGGGGTTACTCCCGGGAACAGATTATTGCGCAACAACTTTAGTTTGGGAGGTAATGCTACTTTGTCCAACAACTTTACCGTTTCGGGTGTGTTCAATTTTGCAAGGACAGGATATAAATCACCTCCAAATGCAGTAAGTACCGGTAGTGGGGCCGCCTTTAACGGTTCTGCCATTTTTGGGGATGTGCTTTATACCCCAAGGAGTGTCGATTTAACCAACATTCCGTTCCAAGCAGCAGATGGCAGAAGTTTATACTATCGTTCAGGAAACGATATCCAAAACCCATATTGGACCGTGGCCAACTCAAAAACCTCTCAGGAAACCGACCGTTTTACAGGAAATGTTTCCATGAGCTACGCCATCAACGATTGGATGAACCTCACCTATCGTGTTGGTTTGGATACCTACACCGAGTTAAACTCCTATGGACAAAACAAAGGTGGAGTAGATGGGCCAACCTTGGGTATTTTAAGGACAACATCAGTAAGGAACTCCATTTGGAACCATGATTTGATTCTAAGTGCTGAAAAAAGTCTTTCCGAAGATGTAAACCTTACCGCAACTTTGGGTGCCAATAGCCGTAGGGATACCTATGCACAAGATGGTATTGAAAGTCAGGGACAATTGGTGTTTGGAGTGCTCGAACACTACAACTTTACCACCCCATCATCTGTTAACTCTTTCTCTGGAGCTAATTTGAATCAAAATTTTGAGGAAAACCTAGTTGGAGTCTATTTAGATGCAACCCTCTCATATAACGATTTGCTCTACCTCAATGTGGTAGGAAGAAACGATTGGTCCTCAACATTGGAAAGGGAAAACAACTCCTTGTTCTATCCAGGAGCCAGTTTATCCTTTATTCCAACAACCGCATTCCCTGCACTGCAAGGAAACGTACTGAACTATGCCAAACTTAGAGTGGGCTATGGTTCCTCCGCAGGTTTCCCTACCCCATTTAATACACGGGATGTCCTCACCTTGGGCGCAAGGACCTTTGTAGATTTCAATGGCAATGTAGTATCAGGAAACACAGTTTCGGATGTTTTGGGGAACAGGGATTTATCACCAGAGAGAGTTCAAGAACTGGAAATAGGTTTGGACACTCGGTTGTTCAACAGCCTCAATTTTAATGTGAGCTTGTACCAAAAATCAACAACCGACCTGATTACCAACCGTACTTTGGACAGTTCCACAGGTTTCCGTTCCACTTTTGTTAACATTGGTGAGGTAGAGACCAAAGGTGTCGAGATTGATTACGACCTTAATCTATTAAGGGAAAGTGAAGCTGGAATAGGATTTAATCTAGCTGGAAACTTTACTGCCAACGAAACCATTGTTACCGATTTGGCCGAAGGCACCAACAACATCCTATTGACGTTTGCCGTAGCCGGCGAAGCAGCCAACTACGCCGTGGAAGGCAGACCCTTTGGTGTTTTGCTCGGAAGCACCATTCTAAAAGATGACAATGGCAACAAAGTTGTAGGCCCAAATGGTCGCTATTTGGTGAACAACAATATTACTGAAATAGGTGATCCCAATCCAGATTGGACCACTGCGTTGATTCCAACAATAACCTTCAAAAACTTCACCCTATCGGCCAACTTACAGTATCGTCATGGCGGTGATGTTTACTCTGTAACCACTGCAGGGTTGATCGGTCGTGGTGTGGTTGATCTGGATGATCCGATCCACAGGGAATCCAATTATATTTTGCCAGGAGTTTTTGCTGACGGCACACCCAATAATGTTGCCATTTCGTCCACAGAATTCGGATTCAACACCCTTTTTGCTGGTGGTATCAACGAAGCAAATATTTTTGATGGCACCACTATCCGTGTCCAGGAAGCTTCATTGGGGTATTCCATTCCTAAGAAAATGTTGGATAAAACTCCTTTTGGCAGTTTATCCTTTACACTCTCTGGTTCCAATCTATGGTACAAAGCGGTAAACTTCCCGGATAATGTTCGTTACGACACCAATTCTTCCAGTACCGGTGTAGGCAACGGGCAAGGAATCGATTTCTTTACCGGGCCATCTACCAGAAGGTATGGCCTTACCGTAAGGGCATCATTTTAAAAGCAGCTAACTAGAATCAAAAAATATATTATGAAAAAAATATCAAATATACTAAGTCTCATAATCGCTGCACTGACAGTTTTGTTGGGCTGTGAGACCACATCCTTGGATGTTGTGGAGAGTCCAAATGCATTAAACCCTTCGCAGGCAAGTGTTGATTTCTTTCTGAATCAAATACAACTCATGACCGCGCAAATCCATTCCGGTGAAGAGGGGCGCGCCGAAAACGGCCTCAGTCAATTTGGAATGGAACCGGTAAGAATGCAACACGGGTTTGGCCCAACGTATAGTGAAAGTTATGACCCATCTGATTTTGATAGGGTCTGGGACAATGTTTACGCAAGGGCATTGATCGATATCAGAACCATGAACCCCTTGGCCGAAGAAGCTGGCCAGTACACCCATCTTGCCATTGGGCAAATTTTAGAAGCCTATATCATGATGTCCATGGTGGATTTCTTCGGAGATGTACCCTATTCAGAGGCAGTATCTGGCGGTGAAGGTATTCTAAACCCAACCGTGGATTCAGGAGCTTCCATTTATCAAGCAGCAGACCAACTTTTAGTCGATGCCATTGCCAACCTGAATAAAGATGAGACCTCTTTGCCTTCCAATGACCTTTTTTACGACGGCAACGAAAGTCAATGGAAAAAAGTTGCCAATACCATGCGATTGAAGCTATACCTGCAAACACGTTTGGCCAGTGCCGATGGGTTTGGGGCATCTGTTTCCACCTCGCGCATCAACGAGTTGATCAGTGGAAACCAGTTGATTTTAGATCCTTCCGATGATTTCTTGTTCCAATGGGGCACCAACAATGCCTCCCCAGATAGTAGACATCCTTATTTTGATGCCAACTACGATGGCGCAGGGCCAAGTTCGGATTTTTATACCTGCAACTATTATATGGATCTGATGGCCAATCAGTATAGTGACCCAGACCCAAGAATACGGTACTACTTTTACCGACAACAGTCGGATTATTCAGGCGCCGATGTTGTTACCAAAGAATGTGTTACGGAAATATCCTTGCCCGCTTGGTGGGATCCTTCACAACCCTATTGCTTAGTGCCCGCAACCAATGGTTTAAGCGGATATTGGGGAAGAAACCACTTGGATGATGACGGAATTCCACCAGATGACGCCTTTAGAACATTGCATGGTACATACCCTGTTGGCGGACCGTTTGATGATGACTCATTTAGAAATGTATCCGGTTCCGGAGCTATAAATGAAGGTTTGGTAGGAGCCGGTATTTCACCCATTCTAATGTCCTCCTACACCTATTTTATGTTGGCCGAAGCAGCGTTGACATTGAACACGACTGGAAATGCTCGGGACTACTTGGAAACAGGAATTAGACAGTCCATAGGCACCGTGGTCGATTTTGGAGCATCTTTGGCAAGTGGCACGGAATACGAACCCACCTCAACGGCCATCGACGATCATGTAGCGGAAATATTGGCCAATTATGATGCCGGGGATGATACGGACAAGCTTCGCATTATTGTAGAACAATACTTTATAGCATTGTGGTGCAACGGAATAGAGGCTTATAACACCTACAGAAGAACCGGTCAGCCGGACAACCTCACTCCTGCTTTTACCACCAACGACCCGGGGCCGTTCCTAAGATCTATGTGGTATTCGCAAACCGCAGCGGACAGCAATACGAACATTACACAGAAAAGCGCTCCTAGCACTCCTGTGTTTTGGGACACCAACCCGGACGGATTCGTTGATTGATTTAAAACTAAAAAACAATACAGATGAAAAGTAATTTTAAATACATATTAGGTCTTATTCTCCTAATTTTGGGAATTGTAGCTTGCGAGGACAACGACAAAAATCCGATCAATGTTTTTGAACTGGAAGATTCAGCAGCTCCTTATGTTAGGATTTTGTTGGATGAAACCATTGTTGCGAAAGGCGATTTGGCCAATTCCACCTTTTCTGGTACCGTTGACGACCCTAGCGACAATGTAGCTTCGTGGGATTTAAGCGTAACCCTGGAATCGGGCGGAGTCTCCACCGATACAGTACCTCTGGCAACAATAACGGAATTTCCAAGTGATATTTCCATTCCCTATACCGATATCGCTAGTGCCCTGGGCATAACCGTTGATGATATTTCGGGAGGTGACTTTATCCGGTTTTTAGGAAAATCCACTGGAGTTGATGGTACAGAAACCACTGCGGAAAACTATAGTGCCACCGTAACCGGACAGCCAGAACAGTTACAGGCCTTTAATTTTATAGTACTGGTCAAATGTTCCCCAATTTCCGGAACCACGGTTCCCGGGACTTGGGTAATCGATATGCAGGACCTTTATGGCGATGGATGGGACGGTGCCTTTGTTACTTTTGAAATTGATGGCGTAACTACCGACTATACTTTTACCGGAGGTGATGCAGCAACATTCAATGTGGACGTACCAGAAGGAACAAGCTCGTTAGTAATTTCCTATACCAGCGGTGCTTTCGAAGAAGAGCATGTTTACACTATTGAAACACCGAATGGCGAAGTACTGGGACCTTTTGGGCCCAACCCGTCACCCTGTATCAATTGATCTTGACATATTGTTCCAAAAACAAAGTCCCGACCTAAATGGATCGGGACTTTGTTTTTGGAACAAATAGGTTCTACTAAATCGGGAATGGTACTTGTAGTTGAGGATTTCCGCAAAAAATAATCCATCCACGTATTTTTGGCGTATATAAAAAGTAATCCTCATAACAGCCTTGAACCCAAAATATCTTTTCAAAAGTATTTGTTTCATTTTTTGAATGTATTTGAATTAGTCCAATCCTCAAGGCTGTTTTTAATTCTTCCCCAGATCATTCAAAATAGAATTAAGTAAAAATCCTTGCAACTTCTTCCTGCAATAGGACTTACCTTTGCGCTTTAAGAAAATAAGCTTGGACAACACTTCTCGATCAACCAACAAAAAAGCACTTTTATCTCTTGCCATAGGCGGTTTTGGTATAGGCCTAACGGAATTCGTGATTATGGGAATTCTTCCCAACATTGCTGAATCCATGGAAATTTCCATACCTAAAGCAGGACATTTTATCGCCATCTACGCCTTGGGCGTGGTAATCGGTGCCCCTGTAATGGCTCGGATCACAAACAACTTAAACCCTAAAAAGACTTTGTTGTTCTTGATGTTGTGGTTTACGGTTTTCAATACCTTATCCGCATTTTCCGGCAACTATTGGGTTATGATGCTCTTTCGGTTTTTATCCGGAATGCCGCATGGTGCTTTTTTTGGTATAGGTGCCGTAGTATCGGGATATTTGGCCAAACCGGGCAAAGCGGCCCAAGCCATGGCCATTATGTTTTCCGGATTGACCATTGCCAACATTTTAGGAGTTCCTTTGGGTACCTATATTGGACAGGAATTACATTGGAGCTATTCGTTTATGCTGGTGGGCATTGCAGGTATTGCCACTATATCCAGCCTTTATTTTTGGATGCCCAAAGAGGACTTGGAAGAAAAGGTTGGTGACCAACACGCCAAAAGCGCATCACCGGGTTTAAAAAACAAAAAACTATGGGCCTTGATTGCTTTGACCACTGTGGGAACCGGCGGTTTTTTTGCTTGGTACAGCTACATTGCCCCGTTGGTGATCTCCGTAACAAAACTGCCCGAAGCAAACGTAGGATACGTGATGATCGTGGCTGGGCTGGGAATGTTTTTTGGCAATTTTTTGGGAGCAAGGATGGTAGAAACATTCAACCCCGTAAAATCGGTGGTCATTAGCATGCTGTCCATGACGATCATCTTGATCCTCAACGCACTTTTTGCCAGTAATGGCATTGCCATATTTGTCTTAAGCTTTTTTGTTGGGGTCATTACGTTTACCATTGCAGCACCTATCCAAATTGCAATAATAAAAGCCGCGAAGGGTGCAGAAAAATTAGGCTCTTCCATGAACCAAAGCGCATTTAACATGGGAAATGCCTCGGGCGCCTATCTTGGTGGTCTGCCCATGGTTTTTGGTCTTGGGGTTAACTATGCCAGTGTTGTGGGGGGTATTTTGGCTTGCATTGGAGCCTGTATCGGAATTGCAATCCTTTATTTGGAGAAACTATCCAAAAAGAATAAAGGATAAAAAAGTTCTTGCTGAAATAACACTTTGGAACAAAACCATTAAGCATCTAAAAAGAGGTCTAGTTTTATACTTAACTTTATCTTTATAAGTTTCGATGCATATTTAAAATAGTTCGGTTTGAGGCCCCACATTTTTTATTTTCTATTGTTCTTTTGCTTCACCCTGGTGGGTCAAGAACTGCCGCCTATCCGAAATTATACCCCAAAAGAATACAGCGGGGAGTTTCAGAATTGGGGAATAACGCAATCCCCTTCAAAAAACATCTACGTGGCCAACCACACCAGTCTTATGGAGTTTGATGGGAGCAAATGGCATCAATATAAACTGCCAACCTCCCCCATAATTAGGTCGGTAAAGGCAGTTGGGGATAAAATCTATACCGGCTCCTACCGTGAATTCGGCTTTTGGACAAAAAAGGCAAACGGCGAACTGACGTACACCTCATTATCCCAAAAAATGGAAATACCCATGGCCGAAGACGAAGAGTTCTGGGATATTTTGGTCGTGGACCAATGGATTCTTTTTCAATCCTTGGATAGAATCTATATTTATGACAGTGCAGAGGATACTTTTAAAGTTATAAATGCAAATTCGGAAAAAGCGAACCTTAGCATTGTAAACGGTGATGTTTATTTCCAAATAGCCCGGAAAGGGCTGTTTACCATTCAAAATGGGAAGCCCAAATTGGTAAGTCACAACCAAGTTTTTATGGACCAACCCATTATTGGGCTCTACACGATGGGCAATGATCTTTTGGTAATTACCGAAGGTTCCCGTTTTTATAAATATAACTCTGAAGCCATCATACCGTGGAAAACAGCTATGGATTCCATCAATGTAAAACTCTACAGCAGTATTCAACTTAAGGATGGTTCTTTTGTGCTGGGCAGCATTTCCAATGGTTTTTATCATCTTTCGCCAAACGGACAGACCATCATCCGGAACATTGACCAAGAAAAAGGGCTAAACAACAATACGGTATTAACGCTTTTTGAGGATTCGGAAAATAATTTGTGGTTGGGGTTGGACAATGGTATTAGTGTCGTAAACCTCTACTCTCCCTTTAACGAGTACGTGGACAAACTTGGGAACCTAGGTTTGGTTTATGCGGCCTTAAGCCATAAAGGGTACTTGTATTTGGGCACCAACCAAGGTCTGTTCTACCGCAAAACCGGTTCTGAGGATGCTTTTCGCATGATCGATGGCACGGAAGGCCAAGTGTGGAACATTCAGCTTGTGGATTCCACTATTTTTTGTGGACACAATAATGGTACGTTCGTTGTGGAAAATAACTTGGCTGAACTTATTTCTGATTTTCCGGGCACTTGGGGCGTAAAACCTATTCAAAATCGTAAAAACTTACTTCTTCAAGGAAATTACAATGGGTTGAGTATACTCGAAAAGGTGCAAGGCTCATGGAGATTCCGAAATACCATTGATGGTTATACAATTTCCAGTCGTTTTTTTGAAATGGATTCGCTTGAGGTAGTCGTGGACCACGAAAAAAAAGGGCTATATTTTATTGAGTTGGAGCCAAACCTGAGAGAAGTTAAACAAGTTACCAATAAGGAGCGAATCGGCCACAGTTCCAATATTTTCAGTTTTCAGGATAAACTCTATTACAAGACCAATGCAGGAATCTATAATATTGATGGCGAAAACAACATCGTCCTGGACAGTACTTTGACCCAGTTGATTTTAGATGAAAATGATGGACAGGTCAGCATCATAATTCCTGAAAGTTCGGAACAACGGTTGTGGTTCTTTACCAACGATGGCATCCAGTACGTTACCCAAAGTACACTTAGCAACAAACTGAGTGCCTCCCATATTTCCATACCCAAGGACATTAGGGCCAATTTGGGAGTTTCAGGTTTTGAAAATATTTCAAAAATATCCGATTACACATACTTGATAGGAAGTTCCAACGGCTACGTGTCCTTGGACCTTACCAGAGTGGAGCCCACGAACCAGCAAGTGCACATCAATTCGGTTTATTATGGGGATTACCAAGAAGTATCCTCCAAGGCATCTATTGACACAACAGGTACTTTTAAATACTCCAACAACAACGTTAGGTTGGAATTTAGCGTACCGGAATTCGATAAATATACCGAGGTAAAGTACCAGTATAAGATGGACAACGTATACGATGATTGGAGCGAATGGTCCGAAAATACAGATGCCACATTTAAAAACCTGTCTTTTGGTGATTATACCTTTACTGTAAGGGCCATGATAGGCAGTACCATGAGCGAGAATACCTCTTCGTACAGTTTTAGCATATCCCGGCCATGGTACCTTTCCAATCTTGCACTTATCCTTTATATGTTGTCCATTGCATTGCTGTTTGTACTTGTACACAGACTTTACAACAACTATTATCAAAAAAAACAAGAGTCCCTCATAAAAAGGAATAAAAAAGAATTGGAGCGGAGGGAACTGGAAGAAAAAGAACGAATTGCCAAAATACAGACGGAAAAACTCCAAAACGAAATTGACAGTAAAAACCGCGAGTTGGCCATTTCCACGATGAGCCTGGTAAAGAAAAATAAATTCCTCTCTGCCCTAAAAGCGCAACTCAGGGAAGTTCCCAGCAAGGATAAGAACATAAAATACGTAATCAAGGAAATAGATAGGAACATTAACAGCGAAGACGATTGGAAATTTTTCGAAGACGCATTCAATAATGCCGACAAAGACTTTTTAAAAAGAATAAAAACAAAACACGACAGCCTTACCAACAACGATCTTCGCCTGTGCGCTTATTTAAGGTTAAATCTTTCCTCCAAAGAAATTGCACCATTGCTTAACATTTCTGTAAAAAGTGTGGAAATGAAACGTTATAGGCTCCGTAAAAAGTTTAACCTACCACACCACGACAACCTTATAGATTACATTTTAAACTTTTAATAAGCTCTACTTTTGCACATCATTGCTCTACAAATCTTAAAATTACCTCTACAATAACTCTACATATCCTCACTTAGTTCTGTTTTACCGTATTGTTCAGGATGATTGCAAAAACGCTAAATATTTTAAAATCCTCATATTTTACAGGGTTTGAGTGATAAAAAATCAATTTTACCCCTTTCAAATTAACAATGTAGGTTTTTTATAGAGGTACATCCTTTGTTAACAAGACGTTAAGCCATATACCTTTAACTCAAATTAAATTCACTCAAAAATGAGATATGGCATTTTAACCTTAATGGTACTTTTATGTACTGCTTATGGATATTCACAAACAAAAACTGTTACCGGCACCGTTTCTGATAATATTGGGCCCATGCCGGGTGTTAACGTACTTGTTAAGGGAACAACCAATGGGGTTGTCACCGATTTTGATGGTGAATTTACCATTGACGATGTTTCCAATGAAGACATCTTAGTTTTCAGCTACATTGGTTTTGTGACCCAGGAGGTTCCTATCGGGACCCAGGAGGAAATCAACATTGTATTGAATGAAGACACCCAAGCCCTCGACGAAGTAGTTGTTGTGGGATATGGTACCCAAAAGAAAAGTAATGTAATCGGATCTGTGGCCAGTGTTGAAGTAGAGGAAGCCACCAATGTACCCACAACAAACGTATCCGAAATGTTAAGAGGTAGAGCGGCAGGGGTTCAAGTAAACTTGGGCGATGCACGGCCAGGAGGTAATTCCAATATCGTAATCAGGGGTAATGTATCCGTTGCACCCGGCGGAAACTCTCCGCTGATTATCGTAGATGGACTTCCTTTTGACAACCTAAATGATGTGGCTCCCGATGACATTGCCAACATTGAAATATTGAAAGATGCATCCTCAACAGCCATTTACGGTTCCAGAGCATCCAACGGTGTAATCTTGGTGACTACAAAATCAGGAAAAGTAGGCAAGGCAACCATAGATTACCATGGATATACCACCGTACAAACCTTGACCAAAAACTTCAACCAATATACTGGACAGCAATTTATCGACCTAAGAAGAGAAGCTAACAGAAATAGGTTCACCGGGGATTACCTGAACGATGAGAACATCTTCTCGCCATTTGAGTTGGAGGCCATAGAAAACCAAAACTTTGTGGATTGGGAAGACTTGGTGCTTCAAGATGCCATTATCCAGAGCCATTCGCTTAGTTTTTCGGCAGGTAGCGAAAAAACGAAGGTCTTTTCAAGTGTAAATTACTTTTCGCAAGAAGGTATTATTCCCAATTCAGGTTTTGACAGAGGCACATTTAAACTAAACTTAGAACAAAAAATATCCGATAAGTTATTGTTCCGTGGAATAATCAACTATCAAAATGCAAAACAGGACAGGGAAACAGGTGGAATCAACTTTACCACAATTACTCCACTGGCACAACCTTATACAGCAGATGGCGAGCTCCAGAAATTCTACTTGGGGCCATCCAACACAGCAGTCAACCCATTGTGGGACCAAAGAGAGTCTGTGGATGAGACCAAAATCAACCTTACGGATATAAACCTGAGCCTTATTTATGACATTGCACCAAACCTGAGCTATACCCTAAAAACGTTTTTAAGGAACCGTAACTCCAACCAAGGTGTTTACAGGTCTTCTCTTCACTCCGCTGGGGATGAAGGAATTGATGGAATCGGAGTATTATCCAACACCCTGTTCAAACAGGTGCTGGTAGAAAATATTTTGAACTATACACCACAAATCAATGATGATCATAGTTTGGACTTAACGGCTGTTCACGCATTTGATGAACGCCGTACCGAGTACACCCAATTGGACAAATCCGGCTTTACCAACGATGCCTTGCGCTTTAACGGAAATGCCACCAACCTGCTAAACAACGTAAGGGATGTTTCCCAACGTAGGCTTTTGTCCTTCTTGGGCAGGGTACGATATGGTTATCTGGACAGATATCTTTTGGAGGCCACCGCTCGTGCCGATGGTGCTTCGGTATTTGCCGAAAACAACAAATGGGGTTTTTTCCCGGCAGTGTCCGTAGCATGGAAAATGCACATGGAACCTTTTATGGCTGATGTAGATGCCATCAACGAAATGAAGTTTAGGGTAAGCTACGGTGCCACGGGTAACCAGGGAATCAACCCTTTGGAATCTTTGGGCGTTGCGGACGACCTACCTTATGTTTTTGGAGATGAAACAGTGGCCGGCGCCACAGCATCGTCTCGTTTGCCCAACCCAAACCTAAAATGGGAGACCACAACAACTTTGAATGCAGGTGTGGATTTCAGGTTGTTCAACAATTTTTTCCAAGGAACTTTTGAATACTACAAAGCCAACACCAACGACCTATTATTGGATAGATCCATAGCAGGAACCACCGGATTCAATGTAATCCGGTTTAATTCCGGTGAATTGCAAAACCAAGGTATCGAAGCCTCTTTGACCTCGAACATTATTCGTAAAGAGAACTTTAGTTGGTCTTTGGGGATGGTTTTCTCCAGAAACAGAAACAAAGTAATCTCATTGACAGGAGAACTGGATGATAATGGCAACCCCATCGACATAACCGATATTGCATCTGGAAGGCGTTTATCGGTAGGGCAGTCCATCAACAACATTTGGCTCCCCAAATATGATGGTATATACCAAGAAGGTGATGATATTGCAGGGTCAGGAAACCCATTGGCCCAGCCCGGTGATGTCCGCGTGGTGGACCAGGATGGAAATGGTCAGATAGACAATCGCGATAACGTATTCACAAATACCGATCCCGATTGGTATGGTTCCATTACCAACACCATTACCTACAAGAACTTTGACTTGTTTGCCGATATTTATATTGTTCAAGGAGCAACAAACCTAAACCCTGTTCTTGCCAATGGAGAACTTTGGAAGGGTGCCATAAACGGGATCAGAACCAAATATTACACACCGGAATATCCATCTACCGAATACCCAAGACCAAAGCCGGATACACACTTGCACCTGTTCCCTTTTGCTGTAAGGGATGCATCTTATGTGAGGTTAAGAACCCTTACTTTGGGATACAACATACCCAAAGATGCCTTCTCCAAGCTTGGGTTGCAACGGGCCAAAGTATACCTCACGGGGACCAACCTGTTCACTTTTACCGATTTTAAATCGTACAGCCCGGAACAAACCCCACTGAACAATGACCAAAGTGGCTCTGCATTCCCTGAGACCAGAAACATAACCCTAGGGGTAAAATTAGGATTCTAAAAAAATTGTCATGAAAACCATATTTCAATATTTAACATCAAAAAGAATATGTGCAATACTACTTGCTATTGCAACATTCACATCATGCGAAAAGGATTTGTTGGAGGATGAACTGTTATCCAATACCTCGGTCGATTTTCTATACTCCACGCCCGAAGGTTTGGAGAACGCCGTTGTAGGCCTTTACACCCTCAACAGAAACTTATACCAAGACTTAAGCCTAAATGGCACTTATCCTCTAATTCCACAAGCCAAAAGTGATCTTGGGGTTGGGATTACAGGAGAGGTTTCTTTATACAGCCGTTTGCTTTGGGGGGCTAGTCTAGGGGATTTCGGTACTACCTCGGGAATTAATGCGTACTGGGTCAACTACTATAAAATAGTGGATAGGGCCAATGCTGTGATTCAGGGAGCAGAGAATTTGGAAGATATCGAGGAAGGCAGAAAAAATCAGATTCTTGCTGAGGCCAAATGCATGAGGGCCCATGCCTACTTTACCTTGTACCGCCTTTTTAACAACATCTTCATCACCACGGAGCCCACTACCCCAGAAAATGCCTTTGATGTACCACAGGACAAATCTTCGGAAGAAGAAATCTTTTCGCTATTGCGTTCCGATTTGGATTTTGCCATAGACAATTTGGATTATTCCACGGCACAATTTGGACGTTGGGGACAGGGAGCCGCAAGACATCTCAGAGCAAAAGTGGCCATGTGGGAAAACGATTGGACAGAAGCCGCTGCCCAAACCGATGCCTTGATCACTAGTGGAAGTCATAGTTTGACCACTACCACGGCAGAAGTATTTGCCGGTGAACTTAATCATCCTGAGACTCTCTTTGCAATCAACTTTGAAAGAGAAACCATTGGTGGCGGGAGTCCACATATCTTGAACTGGAACATGGTCTCCTCCTATGCCGATGCACCAGGCCTTGTTCAATCCGTAGAGAATGGCGGTGCGGGAGCGGGATTCATTTCATTAAACCAATACACCATCGACCTGCTCAATGAGGATCCGAACGATGACCGAAAAAACAACACCTATTACATTTTTGAGTATGCCTACAACGACGAAACTGCTTTGCCGGAAGGGAAAGAGCTAGGCGACCCATTGGATTTGTACGAAAACAGTGAAACGGACCAAAACGAGTTTATGCTCTATTACAGAAGGCAGAACCCGGGCATCCTTAAATTTTTTGATGAAACCGTGGAACCTACGGACAGAAATCATTTTAAAAATATTATGATCTACAGGTTGGCAGAAACCTATTTGATCGGTGCCGAGGCCCACATGATGCTGAACAACACCACCAAAGCCCTTGAGTACCTAAATACAGTGCGAACAAGGGCAAATGCAGCTCCTGTAAACAGTATCGACCTTGAAATTATTCTGGAAGAGAGAGCAAGAGAGTTAGCCTTTGAGGGGCAGCGCTGGTTTACCTTAAAACGTACCGGATTGTTGTACGAGTATCTTTTGGACCATATGAACAATGATAACATGAACGAGTCCTATCCCGAAGGAAATCCAAAGGATATTCTAAGGGAATACATGCAAAACTGGCCCATTCCACAACAACAAATGGATCTTTTGGGACCAAACTACCCACAGAACGACGGGTATAACTAAATCGGCACTAACTAGAATTAACTTATAACGTTGAAAAATGAAAAAGCATAACAACAAGAAGAACCTCAACAGCACAAGATTACCCATCTTGTTCCTGTTGACGGCCATAGGTATTTTGGGCACTATCATTTCTTGCGAAACCGAGGACGATTTGCCCCCACCCTCTGCCTATGTTCCACCAGAACCGGAACCAGAACCAGAACCAGGCGAGGATTGTACATTCTCCACTATAGTTCCAGAATTGGCAGATGGAATGGATTTTGAGTGTGGAGGACCGGAAGTGACCTTCTTTGGGGAAAAAGACGGTTCCTTTACCCTTGATTATGTTGAAAATCCGGATCCATCCGGCATCAACACCTCTGAAACCGTTGTTGAATATACCCAAACAGCCGATATTGAACCTTGGGCAGGCTTCTTTTTTGATTTGGCCAGTAAAGTGGATTTTAACGAGATGCAGACGGTCAAAATTAAAGTGTACTCCCCTGCCGCAGATCAAATTGTACTGATGAAGTTTGAGGACAAGACCGATAATTCCATTGCAAAAGAAGTTCAGGCAACCACAACTGTGTCCAACGAATGGGAAGAACTGTCCTTTGTTTTTTCACCCAGTGATTCCGATAAGTTTGATCGAATGATTTTGTTCTTTGACTTTAACGGAGAAAAGAGTGCCGAGACCACGCACTATTTTGATGACATCGAGATGAGTGAAGGTGGCGAAGTAGAAGAACCTGTTGAAACTGGCGAACCCACCGCCACCGCACCCGACCCCACTATTGATCCATTGGAAGTGGTTTCGTTGTTTAGCGACGTCTATACCAACGTTGCCGTGGATACCTGGAGAACCGATTGGTCCGATGCCACATTGGAAGACATAGAAATTGAAGGCAATGCCGTTAAAAAATACAGCGAACTTAGTTTTGTGGGCGTAGAAGCGGTGTCCAGCACTATTGATGCTGCCAACATGACCCATTTTAGAACTGATATCTGGACCGGTGACGCTACAGAATTCAGAATAAAGTTAGTTGACTTCGGTGCTGATGGCGCTTTTGATGGCGGTGATGATGTGGAGCACGAAATAGTGATTGAAGCACCCACGCAGCAAGAATGGGTAACGCTGGATATACCGCTTTCAGATTTTACAGGACTGACCACTAGGGGTAATATCGCCCAATTGATATTCGTGGGAGCACCATCAGGCGCAAATACGGTATTTGTGGACAATGTGTTCTTTTACAACGAAGCAGGTGTTTCCAACGCGCCCACATCGGGTGCCCCTGCACCTACACTAGCGGAAGCAAACGTGATCTCCGTGTTCAGTGATGCCTATACCGATGTCGCAGGAACGGATTACAATCCAAATTGGGGGCAGGCCACTATGGTTACACAAGAGGAGATTGCAGGGAACAACACCTTAAAATATGAAAACCTTAACTATCAAGGAACGCAGTTTGCAGCTCCATTGGACGTTTCTGGAACTACTATGGTGCACGTGGATTATTGGACACCCGATTCCTCAGAGCTCAATTTATCCTTGATCAGTCCAGGACCTGCAGAAATTCCATATTCTTTTGATATTACCAATGGTGAATGGGTAAGTGTGGATATTCCATTAACAGCGTTTTCGGATGTAGTGGATCTTACCGATGTGATACAATTAAAATTTGATGGTAACGGAACCATTTATTTGGATAACATCTACTTTTATTCACCTCCTGCAACGGAACCAACAGCCGCAGCGCCAACTCCAACTGTTGCAGAAGCGGATGTGATATCATTGTTTAGCAATGCATACACCAATGTTTCCATTGACACTTGGAGAACAGATTGGTCGGTTGCTACACTTGAGGATATTATGATTGATGGTAACGATGTAAAAAAGTATAGCGACTTAAATTTTGTGGGGATAGAATCCGTAGCCACTCCAATCGATGCAACGGAAATGACACATTTTCATACCGATGTATGGACAGCGGATGCCACAGAAATTAGAATAAAACTTGTTGATTTTGGTGCCGACGGTGCTTTTGATGGAGGAGATGATGTGGAACACGAAATTACCATCGCCAACCCAGAACAAAACACTTGGATTTCATTGGATATCCCGTTATCAGAGTTTGTTGGACTTACCACAAAAGCAAACATTGCACAACTTATCTATGTAGGCCAGCCCGCTGGTTCAACCACAGTATTTGTTGACAACGTATATTTTCACAAATAATGGATAAAAAACAAATCGTAATTTGAGTTAGTTAATTAAGGGAAAGGTTCCACTCTTTAAAAAGAGTGGAACTTTAATCCAAGCAATGTTTTCTATGAAAAACAAAACATACGTTTATCAAAAATTAAAAATGAGCATTTTAAACATATCCTTATTATCCCTGGTCTTTGCGCTTTCGTGCAGCTCTGGGGATTCCGACTCCACCGATGTTCCCACCAATTTAAACGTGGACATTTCCATCATTGGTTCAAACGACAATAACCCGAATGGCGATGGTTCTGGGACTGTACAGGTATCCGCATCGGCCAACAATGCGGTACGTTATGCCTTCCGGTTTGAAAATGGCGACCAAATTGGCAGTGAAATGGGATCCATCGAACATACCTTTACCCAAAATGGCACAAATACATACAACATAACTGTATGGGCTTATTCACGATCCGGTGAGTTCATCAACCAAAGTTATAGTGTGGATGTTTACAAATCCGATGAAGCTTTTGCCACTTTGGTCTTTTCTGATGAATTTGATAATGAAGGGCGTCCTGATGACCAAAAATGGCATCATCAGGTCATTCCCCCGAACAATGGAAGTTGGCACAATGATGAACTTCAACACTATACGGACAGGCCAGAAAACTCCTTTGTGAGCGATGGTTCCTTAAAAATCAAGGCCATCAAAGAACAATATTCGTATAACGGAAGCACCAAAGAATATACTTCTGCTAGATTGAATACAAAATTTGCCTTTACCTACGGCCGGGTAGAAGTACGAGCCAAACTTCCAAGCAATGCAGGTACTTGGCCCGCTATTTGGACCTTGGGCGCCAATGTAAACGAAACCGGAAATTATTTCGGGGACCAATACGGCAGCGTTGGCTGGCCGCTTTGCGGAGAGATTGACATTATGGAGCAAACGGGATGGGACAAGAGCAATACCATATCCCACTTTCATTGGGGCGACCTAAATACCGAGGAATATATGGATACCGGTGGTGAAACTACTGTTGCCAATACATCCTCCGAATATCATATCTATGCTATGGAATGGGATAGTGAAAGTATTAAGACCTATGTTGATGATACCTTGGTTTTTGAATTGCCCAACACCAATAACAAACCTTATAATCACGAACATTATTTGATTCTGAACATTGCCATAGGCGGAAATTTAGGTGGTGATGTACCAAGCGATTTTACAGAAGATACCTTTGAAATTGATTATGTAAGGATATATCAGTAGTACCTGAGAAATTGGCAAGAGGTGGATTACTGTTTACGATCAACTTCAAGATTCTTGAAAAGGGTTCCATCAACTTATTCCAATCAACCCAAAGCCGGAGTTAGACCTTCGGCTTTTTTTTTACCCAAGTTCCTTAACATCAAAAAAAACAAGTTCCCGATTATTGAATTTTGCTGTGGCCTCTATTGGGTTGCAGCATACTTCACAATCTTCCACATAGGTTTGATGCGGCACAGAACTATCCAAAAGAAAGGATATTTCCTCCCAACAGTATGGACATTGGAAGAAATGCTCGTACATCTTCTAAAAATCTACATTGAGCAACTGACCGCTAACTTGAAGCATTTGAAGTTCCGCCAATTTTGCATTGTATTTGGCCTGACTTTTGGCCAGTTCCGCATTTAACAAGTTCAACTGGGCCTGCCTAAATTCTATTGAGGTTATTTGCCCCAGTTTATAGCGCTCATCGGTACGCTTAAAGTTGTTTTGGTTGGTCTGTAGGTTTTTCTCCTGAACCTCCAGTACGTACAGTGCATTGGTATAGCTGTCCCAAGCATTGCGAATATCCCTTTCCACCTCCAATTGTATCTGCTTTTTCGCTATCTCTTGGTTTTTATAGGCGATTTTGGCATTCTTTATCCCAGTTATGGTAGTTCCGCCATCAAACAAATTCCACGTTAAGTTTATAGTTCCCGTAACCCCTGTAGAGGTATTTTGCAAAACAAAAGCCAGTGGGCTGTTGTTGTTGGACTCGTTCCAACCGTAAGTTCCTGTCAATCCAATGGTAGGCAAATAACCGCTTTTGGCTACCCGAATGTCGTTAAGGCCCATATTGATGTCCTTTTCCACAATTTGAAGCCTTACATTGTTCATTTGGGCCTCATTGTACATATTTTCCATTTGAAGTCCAGGAACAAAGGTCACCGTGGTATCCGCAGCAAATTGGGCAGATAGATCACGATTCAATATCAAATTCAAATCCCTCATGGTATTTCTGAGCTGTTGCTTGGAGTTCAATAAATTAATGCTATCCGTGTTGATGTCCACTTCGGCATTCAATACATCCAATCCTGTATTTTGTCCGTATTCAAATTGATATTGCGCCCTTTTTAATCTATCCTTGGAAATTTCCAGCGCCTGCTCCAATGTTGCGGTATTTTCGGTAAGGCGGGCCGCTTCATAATACACCGTAAAGAGCTGTAAAATGGTGTTTTCAATGGTCTGCCTAACCTCAAGTTCGGATTGTTCAGACCGTTCTTGAAAACTTTTGTAATTATAATACCTCCCCAATCCATCGAACAAAGTATAGTTTACATTGACCGCAGCACTATACCTTCTGGTTTCGGCCCCTTCTGCTGTACGGGTATCTCCATTGCCCAGAACCCCTTCGGAATTTTGCTTGTCTATGCTTCCACTAGCATTTCCTGTTACCGATGGCAAATAGCCAGAGTTAAGGATATCGGCATTATTGTCATCTATTAATTTGGTATTACGGGCCACTTTGATATCCAGATTGTTTTCCAAAATCAAGTCAATGGCTTCCTGTTTGGTAAGTATTTGATCTTGGGCGTTTGCCATTGGACCAAAAAACAACAAAATCAGGGATACGGTATAAAAAATGCTTTTCATTATGTGGTCTCTTCTACAACTTTTGAGGTTTCTTCTCCATTCTGAGAAACGTTTTTACTATCGGTTCCGTTTAAGGTAACGCCATCTGCTTCCATCTCCTCCTCTTCATGCTGTTCGCGAATGGCTCGCTCCACTTCTTCGGACGTAACCTCTTCCCCTGTCCACAACTTTTTGGCCGCAACCTTTATATTGTTTCCAAAGGAGAGCAGTAAGGGTAGCATCAACAAAGTCAAAATAGTGGCAAAACCAATTCCGTAGGCAATGGAAATAGCCATTGGCTTTAAAAATTGGGCTTGACGGCTTTTCTCCAAAAGCAATGGTGCAAGACCTGCAATTGTAGTAATCGAGGTCAAGAATATGGCCCTAAAACGGGAACGGCCTGCTTGGTACAAGGCATCATCGAAATTCATCCCACTACGAAGATTGGTATTGAACTTGCCTATTAGTACCAGTCCATCGTTTACCATAATCCCAATTAATGCAATAATCCCCAACATGGATAGGACGTTGATAGGAAAACCGTGCAACCAATGTCCCCACGCCACGGCAGTCAAGCTAAAGGGCACCATAAAAATCAATAATAAGGGTTGACTTATGCTCCTAAAGGTGAAGGCTATGACAATAAAAATCAGAAACAATACAATTGGCCCTACAAACCCTAAGGAACCGATCAATTTATTGGCCTCTCTGTTCTGTCCTTCATAAGATGGGCTTATTGATGGGTATTTGGCCAGAATTTCCGGCATTACCTCATTTCGTATCCACAGCATGGCATCGGTTCCACTTGTAGTTTCCGGGTCGGTCAAATCTGAAGAAACCTGTATTTCCCTTCTACCTTCTAGGTGGTTGATGGCCACATCTCCCCTTTCAATGGTATAGCTTGCAATCTCTTTTAGAGGGATACGGTCTCCGCTGGGTGCCAAAATCCGCATTTCATCCAGATCTGAAATGGATGATCTGTTCTCTCTATCGTACCGGACCCAAACCCTAATTTCATCCTGCCCTCGTTGAAAACGTTGGGCCTGTGCCCCAAAGAAGCCACCTCTAACCTGGTTCATCACAGTTCTGAGGTCCAGACCGAGCAAATACGCATTTTCCTTAAGTTCCAAACGTATTTCCTTGATTCCAGCCGGGTCGTTGTCCGTTACATCCTTTAGGTTGGCATTTTCTTCCATGGCTTGTTTGAGCTCTTCTTTTGCTGCCTTGAGCTCGGTAATATTATTGCCCAAAAGGGAAACCGAAACCGGGCTTCCACCAAAGTTACCTCCAGAACCATATATTAAACTCTCTACGCCAATCACGGGGCCCACAAGTTCTCGAAGCCTGGTGGTCACCATATCGGCACGAATGCTATCAGGACGTTCTTCACCAGGCAGTAGGTTTATCTCTAATTCAGCAGCAGAAGAACCTGGTCCCAAGTTCTTGATCATATTTACAAAAAGCATCTTATCCATGTCTTGTAAATATTGATCTGTGAGTTCCTGATTTACAATATGTGCTTTTTCCTGAATAAGACTAATAATGGAATCCGTTACTTTTTCGTTGGTACCATTAGGCATGGTAAGTTGTATGGACACCTGATCACTTGCAATCCTCGGAAAGAATGAAGTACGGATAACTCCTCCCCCAATGGAACCCAGGGTTAATGCCAAAGCCATAAAGAACAGGGCAAAAGTCAAAAATTTATAGTTCATCATAAAGCGAAGTACTGGACTATACCAGTTATCCCTCATGTAGTTCATTAACCTATCGCCCATTTTATTAATTACCCTAAGTTTTGCAAAAATCTTTGCAACACCTGTTTTGGGTTTGGTATTTTTAGCTCGAAGCGCTTTGGAGTGTGCCAAGTGAGCTGGCAAAATAATCAATGCCTCTACCAAGGACACCACTAGGGTAAGAATTACTATCACCGACACCTCGCTAAAGAATTCACCGATACGGCTATCCAGAAAAAGGAAAATGGAAAAGGCCAAAATTGTGGTGATTATCGCTGAAATAATGGGCGGTATCACTTCCATCGTGCCATCCAAAGCGGCCTGTACCGGAGATTTCCCGTCTTCATAATGTTGATAGATGTTCTCTGCGATCACTATTCCATCATCCACCAGAATACCGATAACGATTATCATCCCGAACAAGGAAAGAACATTAATGGTAACGTTGAACATGGGTGCAAAAACGAACATTCCCAAAAATGCGATGGGAAGTCCAAAGGCTACCCAAAACGCCAATCGGGTATTTAAAAAGAGGGATAAAAACACCAATACCAAAATCATCCCTACGATGGCGTTCTCCGTTAAAAGTTGGGTACGCTGTGTTAAAGTAGTGGAGCGGTCGTCTATAACATTCAACTGCACATTGGTATACTTTTCGTTGAATTCTTTAATGTACTGCCTAACTTTTTCCGCAGAGCCCATTAAATCCTCTGTATTTGTGCTCGTTATGGTAATATTAACTGCCAGTTCCCCATTAAAATAGGAGGCATTGGGAGTCTCAGAAAACCTGTCCCGTATCGTAGCTACATCTTTTAAGCGTATGGTGCGGCCTGCTGCATCGCCTCGAACTACAATATTGGAAAGTTCATCCCCATAATAGGAACGGTTATTGGCGCGTATTAGATATTCTTCGGTAGCAGTTTTGATGTTACCTCCCGTTACCAAAATATTTGCATTGGAAACGGCTTGTGCTACATCGGTAAAAGATAGGTTATATGCCAAGAGGCTGTTCTCATCTACGGCAATCTCGATTTCTTCATCGGGATAGCCCGCTATTTGAATTTGAGAGATTCCATCAATGGCCCTAAGGTCGTTCTCTATTTGACGGCCAATTTGTTTTAGGGTGGCCAAGGGAATATCCTTTCCGCTTACGGCAAAGCTTATGGTGGGCCTGACCGGTTCTTGCTTGGCAACAATCAAAGGTTCCATGCCCGTAGGAAAGGTAGGTACCCTGTCCACGGCATTTTTAACCTCTAACAACATGAAGTCTACATTCCTCTCTTTCTCAATCTCCACATTGATTGTACCACTGTTTTCCCTTGATGTAGAGGTTACCCTTTCCACACCTTCAAGGCCTTTTAGGTTATCCTCGATTTTTAGGACGATACCTTCCTCTACTTCTTGTGGCGAAGCACCTGGGTAAGCAATGGTAATTGTAATGTTACGTGCCTCGGTAAGAGGAAAAAAAGATGATTTTAAGGAAAGTATTCCCACAACCCCAAAAACAAAAAACGCCAATATAAAGACATTTACTGCCATGTGGTATTTAATAAAGTACGAGATGAGTTTTCTCACGGCCAGGGGTTTAGGATTTACTTTGGCTCTAGTTTAAGTTTGCGTTGATATTAAGATTTGATGCCTTAGGCCGATTTCACGGTACCTTTGGCGTGTGCCGGTATCCTGGACCGTCAACATGACCAGGTTCCGCAGTAGCCCGCCACTGTCCTTGAACTTCTCCTTGACCCTGAACCAGTCCATATAGCCCTGTAAATATTTGGTCGCCACTCCCCAGAACCTCCCGTCGATCCATTTCTTGACCCTGTTGTGGGTGGAGTTCACATGTTGGATATGGTATACGCCCTGTTTGACACGTTGTTTTATCGCACCTTTCAGCGGGTGGTGTTCGAGTTGGTTGTCAATGGCGAAGCCCTTATAGCTAACGTGGGCGTCTGAACACAGTACGGCCTTGCCCTTTTTTATCCTCCCGCCCAGGGCCCTTTCGATATCCGACTTCCTTATCCTGCCCATGGTGGCCACACTTATGTCCAGGGCGGACCTCCTGTCCCTTGTTACGATCACCGCAACGTGCGCATCGTTGACCCCGCGCTTGGAAGAGGAGCCGCCCCTTTTCCTCGGCTTCCTTTCCATCTCACGGCTTCCCTTGCGGGAATCGAGGAAAAAGGTCTCGTCGCTCTCGGTTATGCCGGTGAAATCATCATTGTCCGTTTCCGCAAGAGAGGACAATATCTTGTGGCGCCAATCGAAGGCGGTCTTCTTGTTGATCGCCAGGGCCTCCTTGATCTTGTCCAGGCTCTTCTCCTCCACCATCAGGGCCAGATAGGCGTCCACCTTGTCCTTTTTGTGCAGCCCGGCCATCCACGTACCGGTGTACTCGGTAAAGCTACGGGAACACCCCTTGCACTTATAGCGCTGTGCGCCCTTGTCCTTCCCGAAGCGCACGTACCTACCGTGGCCGCAATGGGGGCATTCCCCCATCCTATTGTCCAAAAGATGGCGGCGTGAGGCCTGTGCCCTGGGCACGTCACCGCTCATCGACAACTCTTTGATCAATAGTTCCCGCTGCTCCAAGGGCAGCGACATGATCTCTTTCTTAAGTTCTGATA